>NZ_JBSYHW010000034.1:0-26849 GCF_056108345.1 Cyanobium sp. NIVA-CYA 375
CATCCGCCAGTGGCTTGCGTCCACGCAGTTTGTGCTCGCCTTCTTCTTCCTGGTGGGCCACCTGTGGCACGCTGGCCGCGCTCGCGCTGCCGCTGCTGGTTTCGAAAAAGGCATCGACCGCAAAGCAGAGCCCACCTTGGCAATGCCCGATCTCGATTGAGCCTTTGACTCGATCTTGATCAGAAGCTCTCATCTGATGCTCCTGATTCGCTGCAGCCCCCGCTCGAAAGCGGGGGCTTTTTTGTTGCAGCTCCGCCCCTATCTGCCTAGGTTTCGGGAACTTAAAACCATTTATTAATGGCCCGCCGCTCAGCCCACTCCTTCAGCTCAAAGTCACGCCTATTTGAGGCTGCTCTGCTGGTAGCGGGCCTGAATGTGGTTCCTCTTCTGGCCCAGCCAGCTAAAGCAAAAGGAGCTATCACCGCTCCTGCTGCAGGTGTGATCTGCGACCAAGCTGGACCCACCTGCTATGACAAGCAAGGACCTTCAATCGGCCTGACCCAGACCTATTTCGGCAGCTTTGCCGCCAACCGGCTCTTGGCCGAATTGAGAGAGCGACCCACAGCCAACGAATTCAGGCTCAGCAATGGTTCCGTCTGCGACCTGCGGGCAGCCACCTGCTGGAGCGATGGCTGGCAGAAGACCCAAATGGCCCCGAAGCTCACCCAGCAACTGTTCGGCTCACTACCAACCGCAGCAAATCAATCCGGCGGCGGTCTCCAGGGTCTGCAAACCCCCCGCGCCGGGATCGTCTGCGACCCCGGCGGCAGTCCTGTCTGCTATGACCAGTCCGGCCTATCCCTGGGACTTACTCGGGAATACTTCGGGGCGTTTGCCGAACAAACCGCCCTCCGCAACCTGGGCGGCCAAGCTCCACCGCGTCAATTTCGGCTCAGCAACGGCAGTGCCTGTGATCTAAACGCACGCACCTGCTGGAGCGATGGCTGGAACCGTATGCAGGTGAGTGTTGCTCTCTCCAACCAGCTATTCGGAAGCGCGAGTGGCACTGGCACTGCCGGTGGCGGCCCCCAGGCACGAACAGCCCAGTGCCGCATGACGCGCTGGTTTAAATCCCTGTACAACGGCAACTGTGAACTGCGGGAAAGCCGCAATAACAAAGGACGCCTCCTCGAGGTGAGCCTTCAAGATGGCAACCTCTACAGCGTCATCAAGCCCAGGGGCAGCGCCTACCAGCTCAGCGATGCCAAGGGCAACTCCTGGCCAGTCAATGTCAATGACCAAGGCCGCAGTATCAGCTTCACTTGGTCTGATCGGGTACTTACGGTGACACCTACTGCTGCCCCAAGCACCGGTAACAGCTTCGGCCAGCTGCTCAACAACTTGATAGGACCTTGAGCCATCGCCTCAGCAACGGCAAGCTAAGGCCGATCACGTTGCTGTAGCAACCTTCAATCCGCTCCACCAGCAGCCCTCCACGCCCCTCCAAGGCAAAGCCACCGGCGCACTGGAGGGGTTCACCACTAGCTACATAGACGTCGATCTCATCAGCCTCGATAGCTGCAAATTGCAGCCGTGTCGTAACTACGGCTATTTGGGGGATGTTGTTGAGTGACCCTTGGCTGCTGCTGGCTAGGCAATGTCCGGTGATCAACTCACCCCAGCCACCTGCCATCTGCAACCAACGCTGCCGAGCCTCGGCAGCGTCAGCGGGCTTGCCGAACACCTCTGCGTTGAATACCAACAACGAATCGCAGCCAAGCACCCTGGCTCCCTGGGGCAGTTGTTGTGCCACCGCTTCGGCTTTGGCCTGGGCCAGACGCTGCACGAGCTGGGACGGATCGGGATCGCTGATCGACTCCTCATCGACGCCACTCACCTGCACCTGGTGAGCGATGCCGGCCTGCTCCAGCAGGCGGTGGCGGGCAGGGGAGGCGGAGGCGAGCACGAGCATGGGGTCAGGGAGAATCTCTCTATGCAACACCGGCAAGCCGCCACGAACGATCCCCAGCTCCACGACCGACGGGCACTGGATCGAGCCAGCCAGGCAATGCGCTGCCTGCCATTTCGGCGGGCCTTTTACGTGGAGATAAGCGATCGGGCTCTAAGCGGCGGCGAGCTCTGCCGCCGGAACGACATCCAAAGCCTCTGCCGATGGGATCTCACAGCCGATCGGGCCGAATCCCATTGGATCTGGCTGATCCAGCTCGGGGTGCTGCGGCGCGAAGTGGACGGCCAGGGCCTCACCGAGCGGGTGCGGCTCACACCGATGGGACGCCAAGTTTTAGCCCAGTGGCCTGGCGAGATTCCCGGCGCCAGCTGCGCCTTACGCCTGCAGCACTGGCTGCGCCGCCACCGGCCGCGGCTATGAGCACAAAAACTGCTCAGCCAGCCCCAGCCGCACGCACCCCCCTGATGGTGCTGGGCACCAGTAGCGGGGCTGGCAAGTCGCTGATGACCGCTGCCCTCTGCCGGGTGCTGCGCCGCCGTGGCGAAACGCCCTTGCCGTTCAAGGGCCAGAACATGAGCAACAACGCCTGGGTGGACCAGGTGGGCGGCGAAATGGCCTACTCCCAGGCGCTGCAGGCCTGGGCGGCCGGGCTGGAGCCCCACCACAGCATGAATCCGGTGCTGCTCAAGCCCCAGGGCGACTCCACCAGCGAGCTGATCCATCTGGGCCAGTCGGTGGGGCTGGCCCGCGCCGAGCACTACTACCGCGACTGGTTCCGGCCGGGCTGGGCGGCTATTCGCGCCGGCCTGAGCGAGCTGCAGGCGGCCCATCCTGGGGGGCGCCTGGTGCTGGAGGGGGCGGGCAGCCCGGTGGAGGTAAACCTGCAATCACGGGACCTCACAAATTTGCGCTTAGCCCAATTTCTACGGGCCCGCTGCATCCTTGTGGCCGACATCGAGCGCGGTGGCGTTTTTGCCCAATTGGTGGGCACCTTGGCGCTGCTGCGGCCGGTGGAGCGGCCCCTAATCCGCGGCCTGCTGATCAACCGCTTCCGCGGCCGGCGTGAGCTGTTTGACGAGGGGCGCCGCTGGTTGGAGGCCCACACCGGCATCCCCGTGCTGGGGGTGATGCCCTGGCTCGACGAGCTATTTCCGCCAGAAGACTCCCTCGATCTACTGGAGCGCCGCGGCCGCAAAAGCGGCGCCGAGCTGGAGATCGCCGTGCTGCGCCTGCCATCGCTGAGCAATTTCTCCGATCTCGATCCCCTCGAGGCCGAACCCAGCGTCCAGCTGCGCTGGCTGGCACCGGGGGAGCCATTGGGGAGCCCCGATGCGGTGATCGTGCCGGGCAGCAAGCAGACCCTGCGGGATCTGGCGGCCCTGCAGCGAGCTGGGCTGGGGCAAGAGCTGCGCAGCTACGTCGCCGGCGGGGGCCAGGTGTTTGGGATTTGCGGCGGCCTGCAGCTACTGGGCCGGGAGCTACTGGATCCGCAGGGCCTGGAGGGTGGCGATTGCGCCGCCGGGGAGGTGGTGACCGGCCTGGATCTGCTGCCGCTACGCACCCGCTTCGGCGGCCGCAAGGCCCTACGCCAGCGCCAAAGCACGGCCCGCTGGCCCGGCGAGGGCTTGAGCCTGGAGGGATTCGAGCTGCATCGCGGCCTCAGCAGCCCCATCGAAACCACCGGCCCCCTGCAGCCCCTCGCCAGCGATCCAGACCTGGGCCATTGGTGCAGCTTTGGCGAAGCGGGCGGCCTGGTGGCTGGCACCTACCTGCATGGGGTATTCGAGAGCGGGGCCTGGCGGCGCCGTTGGCTCAACCAGCTTCGCCAGCGACGCGGCCTGGCGGCCCTGCCGGAGAATCCGCCCCACCACAGCCGGCAGCGAGACGCCCTGCTAGAGCGACTCGCCGATGCCTTTGAGGCCCACGTGAACCTCGAACCCCTGCTGAGCCCCTAAATGGCCACCTCTGCCACCATCAGCATCCACTGGCCCAACGGCCAAACCAGCAACTGCAACGTTGGTTGCGATTGGCTGGTAGCTGCCCAGGCCGCAGGCTTTCTGATCCCCACCGGCTGCCTGGGCGGCAGTTGCGGCGCCTGCGAAATCGAAGTCAACGGCCAGGTGGTGCGGGCCTGCATCGCCACGGTGCCCGCCAGCCGCTCGGGCTCGCTAACGGTGGAGCTAGCCAGCGACCCCTACTGGTGACTGGCTGGGCTCAGGACTGACTGGGCTTAGGACTGAATCAGGCCTCCACCGAGCAGCACCTCACCGGCGTAGAAAACCGCCGCCTGACCAGGCGTGATCGAAAACTGCTCCTCAGCAAACTCCAACCGCACCCGGTGGGGCCGCAGGGCTGCGCTGTCGGCGTCAGTGGCGGGCAAGGGAATCAGCCAGGCCGGCTCGGGTGCACTGCGGTAGCGAACCTGCACCGCCAGCTCCATGGGCGCCGTAGGTGGCTCGATCGACACCCAGTTCACAGCCCCCACCAACGCTTCACCCCGGGCCGCCCCAGCGCGGGGAGCCACCACCACCTGGTTGATGGCGCCATCGAGGCGCACCACATGCAGCGGCTCGCTCCAGGCCACCCCCAGGCCCTTGCGCTGGCCGATCGTGAAGTGCTCAATGCCGTCGTGCTCGCCCACCACCGTGCCATCGGTAAGCACGATCTGACCCTGGCGCGGCGGCAGGTAGGCATCGAGAAAGGCCTTCATCGAGCCGTGGTGATCGGCCAGGCAGAGGTCCTGGCTCTCGGGCTTCTGGGCCGTGCGCAGGCCATGGCGCTCCGCCTCCAGCCGCGTGTCGGCCTTGGTGAGCTCGCCGAGGGGAAACACCAACCGGCCCAGGGCCTCCTGGGGTAGGTCGTAGAGGAAGTAGCTCTGATCCTTCTGGCCATCTAAGCCGCGCAACAACTGGTGACGGCCGTTGTCGCTATTGGCGCCATGGCGCACCCGGGCGTAATGGCCCGTGGCGAGCCGGCCGATGCTCCGCTCGCTTTCAGCCCACTGGAGCATCGGCCCAAATTTCACCTCCCGATTGCAGCGAGAGCAAGGCAGGGGCGTAACGCCGGCCTGATAACCCTGCACCAGAAAATCAACGATCTGGGCCTGGAAGTGCTCGCGAAAATCCACCACGTGGTGGGGCACGCCTAGCTGCTCGCAGATGCCGGCGGCATCCACCAGGCCCTCGGCGCAGCAGGCACCCTTGCCACTCATCAGCCACAAGGTGAGACCTTCCACCTGCCAGCCCGCTTCCACCAGCAGGGCAGCCGTCAAGGAGCTGTCAACTCCGCCGGAGAGGCCCACCGCAACGCGGTGCTCCCCGGGCCAGGCCCGCAGCCGCTCTAAAGCGGCCTGACCAGCCGGCGTCGAGGCAGGCGGTACAAAAGCGGAAGAAGCCACTGGAGCAGGCAAAGGGCAGACAGCTGGCGGGAGTGCTCCCATCATGAAACCCAGATGCCTGAATGGGGTTGGGAGAGCCGTCCGCCGTAGCCCCTTGGCCGGAGCGCAATGGCCGCCACCTGCTGGTCAACAGCGCCCAGATGGCCGCGCTGGAGGAGCAACTTTTCGCCAGCGGCCTGCCGGTGGAAGCCCTGATGGAGAAGGCCGCCCTGGCGGTGAGTCGGCTGCTGCTGGAGCAGCACGGCGAGCGGTTGGGGAGCCATGGGGCGCTGGTGCTGGTGGGGCCAGGCCATAACGGCGGCGATGGGCTGGTGATCGCCCGGGAACTGCACCTGGCCGGCATCTCAACGGCCATCTGGAGCCCGTTTGAGCGCCACAAGCCGCTCAGCGCCGCCCATCTGCGCCACGCCCTGTGGCTTGGCATCCCCCGGCTGGAGGCCAGTCCAGATCCAGGCAGTGCCGCCCTCTGGATCGATGCCTTGCTGGGCAGCGGCCAGCGGCGGACGCCTGGAGAGGCGATCGAAGCCCTGCTGCAGCAGCGCCAGCGCCAGCGGCCGGATGCGCTCGTGGCGATTGATGTGCCCACGGGCCTCTGCGCCGACAGCGGCCAGGCCACCGGCTCCTATACGGCCCAAGCCATCAGCACCTATGCAATCGGCCTCATCAAGACCGGCCTGGTTCAAGACGCGGCCCTGGAGGCTGTGGGGGCGCTGCACTGGGTCGACCTGGGCCTGCCGCCATCGCTGCTGCTGCAGCTTCCCATCAATGCGCCCCTGGCCCTGGCGGAGCGAGACCTGGCGGCAAGGCCCAAACCCAAATTCAATCCAGCCGCATCGAAATATCAGCGCGGCCGGCTGCTGGTGGTGGCGGGCAGCGATAGCTATCGCGGTGCCGCCAGCCTGGCCCTGGCCGGCGCCAGCAGCAGCGGCTGCGGCAGCCTGCGAGCCGCCCTGCCGGAGGCCCTGGCCAGCAGCATCTGGCAGCAGCACCCACAAGTAGTGGTGAGCCTCGATCCTCTGGCCGAACTCGATCCCCAGCGGCTGGATGCCCTGCTGGTCGGGCCCGGCCTAGGTGCTAAAGCTCCACCGATGCCCCAGGCCGGTCCTGACGAGCCTGATTACTGGCGCAGCCTGTTGGGCTGGCCAGGGCTGCTGGTGTTGGACGCTGACGGCCTCAACCATCTGGCAGGACAGATGACCCAGGGGCTCGGCCTGCAGGCAAGCCACTGGCTCCAGCAGCGTCAGGGGGCCACCTGGATCACCCCCCACCCCGGCGAATTCGCCCGCCTCTTCCCCGATCTCACCGGCACCGCCCCCCTGGAGGCGGCCGGCCAGGCGGCAGCCAGCAGTGGAGCCTGCGTGTTGCTCAAGGGGGCCAGGAGCATCGTGGCTGCCCCTGATGGACGCCGCTGGCAGCTGCTCGAAGCCAGCCCCGGCAGCGCTAGAACCGGACTAGGAGACGTGCTGGCCGGCTACGCCGCCGGGCTGGGGGCAATGGCCCTGGCCGCCAGCGGCAACGCCGACGCCTCCTGGCTTGCCGCAGCGGCACTGGCCCACGCCCAGGCGGGGCGGCAGGGGGAGCAGGGAGAGGGCGGCTTCACACCGATGCAAGTTGCACAAAACCTGGCCTGCCTGTGTTGATCACAACACGAAAATTGGCCAATGCCAGACCAGCACAGGAGTGCTTCTGTGTTGTTTTGCAAGTGAAAGCTAAAGGGTTGCTGAAAACACCCTGATTGCGCCCAATTTGCCTCGATAGTCAACGCCTTAGATAGGCGGCCCAATGACTTCATCCCCCACGCGGGTCAGTGAAAGCAGTCGCCGTCGAAGTAGCGACCCGATCACCTGGTACCTGGCAACGATCGGGCGCGAGCCGCTTTTGACACCAGCTGAAGAGATCGAACTAGGCAATCAGGTGCAGACAATGATGCGCCTCATTGAGGAGGGAGAAAGGGAGCTCAGCGACCAGGAAAAGAAATTCGTGCGCATCGGCAAGCGCTCCAAGCAGCGCATGATGAAGGCCAATTTGCGGCTAGTCGTAAGTGTTGCCAAAAAATATCAAGGCAAGGGTCTTGAGCTGCTCGATTTGATCCAGGAAGGTTCGCTTGGATTAGAGCGAGCCGTTGAGAAATTTGATCCCACCCGTGGTTATAAGTTTTCGACCTACGCCTTCTGGTGGATCCGCCAGAGCATGACTAGAGCCATCGCTTGCCAGTCGCGCACGATCCGACTGCCGGTGCACCTCAGTGAGCGCCTCACTGCAATTCGCAAGGTGAGCCTGGATCTTGCCCACAAGCTCGGTGCCATGCCCAGCCGCCAAGAGATCGCCGAGGCCATGGCCATGCCGATCGAAGAACTTGATGGCCTATTGCGCCAGTCACTCACCACCTCGAGCCTGGATGCGCCAGTAAACGGCGATGAAGGCCGCAGTTTCCTTGGCGATCTAATTGCCGACTCATCCGAGGAAGAGCCCCTCGACCGGGTTGAGCGGGGCATTCACCAAGAACAGCTTGGCCGCTGGTTGAGCCACCTCAGCGACCAGGAGCGCCAGGTGCTGCAGCTGCGCTTTGGGCTAGAGGGCGAGGATCGCCACACCCTGGCGGAGATTGGCCGTCAGCTCGATGTGTCCCGAGAGCGGGTGCGCCAAGTGGAACTGAAGGCTCTACGCAAGCTGCGCAATCTTACCCGCCGCACCCCCACCACGCTCTAAGGAACTGGGTCCACCATTCGTCTATCACCCGGCCTACTCGGCCCCGCTGCCCAGCAGCCATCGCTTCCCGATGGCAAAGTTTCGGCAGCTGCACGACCTGCTGCTAAACGAGAGACTCGCCACAGCTGATCAGTTCCACACTCCACTGCCAGCGCCCCGCCGCTGGCTTGAATTGGTGCACAAACGCGCCTACCACCAGGCATTTGCCCAAGGTCAACTCAGTAGGGCAGAGCAACGACGCATCGGCCTGCCCGCCACCACACCCCTGGTGCGCCGCACCTGGCTGGCCGTAGGAGGCACGGTTCTGACCGCCCGACTGGCCCTGCGCCATGGGGTGGCCTGCCACCTCGCCGGCGGCACTCACCACGCCTTTCCAGACCACGGCAGCGGCTTCTGCATCTTCAACGACTGCGCCATAGCCGCCCGAGTGCTGCTAGCCGAAGCTGCGGTCGCACGCCTGATGATCGTGGATCTCGACGTACACCAAGGCGATGCCACCGCGGCAATTTTTGCCGGCGACCCTCGAGTTTTCAGCTTCTCAGCCCACTGTGCCAGCAACTTTCCGCTGCGAAAACAAAATAGCGACGTCGACCTATCCCTCGCCGATGGCCTGGAAGATGACGACTACTTGATAGCCATCGGCGACCTTATCCCCGACCTGCTTGATCAACACCGCCCCCAGCTGGTGCTCTACAACGCTGGTGTCGACCCTCATAGAGACGATCGTCTGGGTCGGCTTTGCTTAAGTAGCGGCGGGCTTCTGAACAGGGATCGACTGGTGCTCGATGCCTGCCTGAGGCGAAACATTCCGATTGCCACCGTTATCGGTGGCGGGTACGACGAGATAGGTCCCCTAGTGGAGCGCCACAGTTTGGTGTTTCGGGCCGCCACTGAGCAAGCCCGTCTGCACGGTCTTTAGTCCTCAGCCCAGATGTAGCGGGTGAGCTCTTCGGGATTGGGCTCAGGAGCCGCCAGGGCAAATTCGACGCAATCTACCACCTCGGCGTCAACCTCCTTGTCGACGGCCTTGAGCTCGTCGACACTCGCTAGTCCCTGCTCTACCAAACGGGAAGCCAGGGATTTAATCGGATCGCGTTTCGCCCAAAACTCCTTCTCAGCCTCGGCCCTCAGCTCGTCGGGATCGGCAAGGGAATGGCCGCGGAAGCGATAGGTGAGGCACTCCAGCAAGGTGGGGCCTTCGCCTGCCCGAGCCCTCTCAATCGCCCGTTGGGCTGCGGCTCGCACCGCCAGCACATCCATGCCATCAACCTCCTCGCCGGCCATGCCGAAGGCACCGGCTTTGCGCCAGATCTCTGGCTCGCTGGTGGCGCGGTTGTGGTCCATACCGATGGCCCACTTGTTGTTTTCAACAACAAAAAGAATCGGCAACTTCCACAGCGCCGCCATATTAAGGCACTCATAAAATTGTCCAATATTGCAGGTGCCATCACCGAAAAAGGCGGCGGTAACCGAGTCGCTGCTGGCATCGCCAAGGGCATCACGCTTGTAGCGGCTGGTGAAGGCAGCACCCAATGCAACTGGAATCCCCTCGCCGATGAAGGCATAGCCACCTAGTAGATGGTGCTGCTTGGAAAACAGATGCATCGAACCGCCTCGGCCCTTGCTGCAGCCTGTCTCCTTCCCGAAAAGCTCGCTCATCACCTCACGGGCAGGGACGCCGCAGCTCAGTGCATGGACGTGGTCGCGGTAGGTGCTGCAGAACCAATCGTGCTGCAATTTCATCGCCCTGATGACACCAGTGCAGACGGCCTCCTGGCCGTTGTAGAGGTGCACAAACCCAAACATCTTGCCGCGGTAGTACATCTCCGCGCATTTGTCCTCAAAGCGACGGCCAAGAACCATGTCGCGGTAGAGCATCAAGCCCTCCTCGCGATTCACCGTGGCCGGCACGGAGGGATAGAGGTTCTCAAGACGCTCAGCATGAGCTCCCACCAGACTGGTTGCATCAGCTGAACAGGACGGTGCTCCGGACGCTGATCCGGGTGCCGCCGCAATGTCGTGCCCCATGTCCGCCTGCGTCTTCTACCAACTCTACGAGGTCTGTCCTCACAGCAGCAGACAATCTTTGGCAAAACCACTGACCCTGCCTACACTTGACCCCTGGTGATAGGCCTGGATTGGAACTGCCGATCGATCATTTCCGGTTGCTCGGAGTCAATCCGACAACGGACTTGCAGTCCCTGCTGCGCACCCTTCAGCAGCGCATCGACAGGGCCCCGGAGCAGGGATTTACCCAGGAAACCCTGCTAGCCCGCGAAGATTTGCTGCGCGCCAGCGCCGACCTGCTCAGCGACAGCAACCGGCGTCAGGCCTACGAATCCGACCTGACCGCCCTTGCAGGCAGCGGGCCGGCAAGGGCACCTGCCCTAGATGTGCCCAGCAGCAAAGAGGTGGGCGGCTTGTTGCTGCTGCTGGAAGCGGGTCAGGCCTTCGAATGTTTTGAGCTGGCCTGCAGGGCCCTGCAGCCGCCCCAGACCCCAGCCCTGGGCAGCACCCGCGAGACCGACCTGGCCCTACTGGCCGGCCTCGCCTGTCTCGCGGCCTCCGCCGACCTGCACCAGCAAAGGCGATATGAGTCCGCCGCCCAGACCCTGCAGCAGGGCCAGCGCTTACTGCAACGAATGGGCCAACTGCCAGCCATTCGCCAGCAACTCAGCGACGAACTCGATGGTTTGCGGCCCTACCGAGTGCTGGACCTACTCAGCCGCAACCTCACGGCCCAAGCGGAAAGGGCCGAGGGTCTGACCCTGCTTGAAGAGCTGGTGGACCGCAGGGGCGGACTTGAAGGTTTCGGTGACCCGAGCATGGGACCGGAGGAATTTCAAGCCTTCTTCAAGCAAATCCGTGCCTTCCTGACAGTGCAGGAGCAGGTGGATATGTTCAGCCGCTGGGCAGCCGCCTCTGCAGCGGCAGACTTTCTGGCCAGCACCGCACTCACCGCCTCAGGCTTTGCCCAACGCAAGCCCGAGCGGATCGCAGCAGCCCGAGACCGTCTGGCGGCCAGCAGTCAAGAGGGATTGCAACCGCTGTTGGCCTGCCTGCACCTGCTGCTCGGTCAGGTGGAGAGAGCACGCAGTGCTTTCGAGCAGGGAACAACGCCTGAACTGAGGCGCTGGGCCGAGCAGCAGAGCAACGATCCCCTAGCTCAACTCTGCGCCTACTGCCGCGACTGGCTGGCGCGGGATGTGTTGCCCGGCTACCGGGATCTGGAGGCCGATCCGGATCTGGAGGCTTACTTCGCCGACCGGGACGTGCAGTCCTATGTCGAGCGTCACGACGCTCTTCTAGAGCGCTTGCCAGCGCCAGCCAAAAGCGTCCTTGACTGGAACTTCGGCCCGCTTAGCGCGTCCCTCGGCAGCCCAAAAGGCGGCGACCTGCAAGAAGCCGAAGAAGAAGAAGAAGAACAACGGCAATGGGATAGGACCGCCTGGTTCGAGAGCCTGCGCGAAGCTTGGAATAGCCATGGACCGGCCACCTGGATGGAACGCTTGCCGCGGTGGCAGCAGCCCTCGCGGCGTACAACAACTGGAGTCGCCGTGGCCGCCGGGGTGGCGCTGCTGGCCAGCGCCTCGGTTGTGAAGCTGCGCTCTCCCGCACCCGGCCCGGGCCCAACTCCTATCGCCGTCCAACCAGTTCCACCACCCCTCCCCGTCAAGGCCACCCCACCCGCAAAGGCTCCCCTGCCCCTGCGGGACGAGGCGCCGAGCGAAGCCCAAGTGCGAGACCTGCTCGAAGCCTGGCTAGACGCCAAATCCGCCATCCTGGCGGGCAAGGACAGCCGCCTTCCCCTGGAAGTTCTAGCCCGACCAAGCCAGCTGGATCGCCTCGCCTCAGAGCGCAACACCGACCGGGCCCGCGGCGAAACCCAAATCATCAGCACCGACATCACCAACCTGGTGATCGACGAGCGGGACGCCAATCGCATCGCCGCGACGGTGGGGTTGCGCTACTCCGATCAGCGGCTCAACGCCAAGGGTGATCCCCAGGGCGAACCCAGCAAAATTGAGCTACGCAACCTTTACGTGTTTGGCCGCGACGGGGGTATCTGGCGCCTGGTGAGCTTCCAGAAGGCCCCGTGATCAACCGGTCTCCCGCATTTGCTGAACTGACACATCTGCTGAACTGACTCAGTTGACGGACTGGTTTTTACGATCGTTTGAATATGGGGCACTAGCCCCCACCCTGGCCCCGAAGCAGCACAGCGATGTTTGACGAGCTTTCGCAGCGATTTGAAGATGCGGTCAAGAGCCTTAGGGGGCAGGCCTCGATCACGGAAACCAACGTGGAGGGCGCGCTCAAACAGGTGCGCCGGGCCCTGCTGGAGGCAGATGTGAGCCTGGCGGTGGTGCAGGACTTCGTCGAAGAGGTGCGCCGCAAGGCGATTGGATCCGAGGTGGTGCGAGGGGTGAGCCCAGACCAAAAATTCATCCAGCTGGTGCACGAGCAGCTGGTTGACACCATGGGCGGCGAGAATGCCCCCCTGGCCGCAGGTGGCAAGCCCGGTGCACCCTCGGTGGTGCTGATGGCCGGCCTGCAGGGCGCCGGCAAAACCACCGCCACCGCCAAGCTCGGCCTGCACCTCAAGGAACAGGGGCGCAAGGCCCTGCTGGTGGGAGCAGACGTCTACCGGCCGGCCGCCATTGAGCAGCTGAAAACCCTGGGCGCCCAAATCGGCGTGGAGGTATTCAGCCTTGGCACCGAGGCCAAGCCCGAGGACATCGCCGCCGCCGGCATCGCCAAAGCCCGCGAGGAGGGCTTTGACACGGTGCTGGTAGACACCGCCGGCCGACTCCAAATCGACACGTCGATGATGGAGGAGATGGTGCGGATCCGTCAGGCCGTGCAGCCCGACGAGGTGCTGCTGGTGGTGGATTCGATGATCGGCCAGGAGGCGGCCGAGCTCACCCGGGCCTTCCACGAGCAGGTGGGCATCACCGGCGCCGTGCTCACCAAGCTCGATGGCGACTCCCGCGGTGGCGCCGCCCTCTCAATCCGCAAGGTGAGCGGCGCGCCAATCAAGTTCATCGGCACCGGCGAGAAGGTAGAGGCGCTCCAGCCCTTCCATCCCGAGCGGATGGCAAGCCGCATCCTCGGCATGGGCGATGTGCTCACCCTGGTGGAGAAGGCAACCAAGGAGGTGGAGCTGGCCGACGTGGCCCGCATGCAGCAAAAACTCCAGGAAGCCAGTTTCGACTTCTCCGACTTTCTGCAGCAGATGCGCATGATCCGGCGCATGGGCTCCCTGGGCGGGCTGATGAAGCTGATCCCGGGCATGAACAAAATTGACGACGGCATGCTCAAGCAAGGCGAGGTTCAGCTCAAGAAGATCGAGGCGATGATTGGCTCAATGACAGAGGTCGAGCGCCAGCAACCGGAGCTGCTGGCCTCCCAACCCTCAAGAAGGCGCCGCATCGCCTCTGGCTGCGGCCACAGCTCGGCCGAGGTGGACAAGGTGCTGGCCGATTTCCAGAAGATGCGCGGCTTCATGCAGCAGATGACCCGCGGCGGCGGCATGCCCGGGATGCCAGGAATGCCCGGAATGGGGGGTATGCCCGGAATGCCCGGCATGCCTGGTCCCATGGGTGGCGGTGGCGGTGGGGCGGGGCAAAGAGTTGCCAAGCCCGCCAAGAAACGCAAGGGATTCGGGCAGCTATGAGCACCCGACCGGGTACATTGCTTGTTTGGACACCTAGCGCAAGGCCACGATGATCAAGCTCCGCCTGAAGCGGTTTGGAAAGAAGCGGGAAGCGAGTTTCCGCCTCGTGGCCACTAACAGCACCTCTCGCCGCGACGGACGTCCGCTTGAGGAGCTGGGCTTCTACAACCCCCGTACCAAAGAGACCCGTCTCGACACCGAGGCGATCCGCACTCGCCTCAGCCAGGGGGCCCAACCCACCGACACCGTGCGCTCCTTGCTTGAGAAGGGTGGTCTGATCGAGAAGACCTTGCGCCCTGCCGAGGTCGTTGGCAAGCAAAAGCAGGCTGATGCCCGCGAAGCTGCAGCCAAACAGGCTGTCAAGGAAGCTGCCGAAGCAAAAGCTGCCGAAGCTGCTGCTGCCGCCGAAGCCAAGGCAGCTGCTGAAGCTGCTGCTGCGGAAGCCGCCAGTGCCGAAGAAGCAACTACGGAAGCCGCCGCTACCGCCGAAGCTTGAGCTTTCGCCCCATGGCAGAGCCAAAGGGGCCCACAAGCTTTGCCATTCCCCTGCCCAATCCTGCCGCGGCTCTAGCCCTAGCAGGTGATGGCGAATCATCGACCCTGCGCCATCTCGAAGCTCTCACCGGAGCTTCGCTGGTGCTGCGGGGGCTGGATTTGGTCATTCAAGCCCCCCCCAGCCAGCTGGAGCGGGCTGCAGCGTTGGTGGAATTGCTTCGCCCCCTGTGGCAGGAAGGCCAAGCCATCACCCAGGTGGATGTGCGGGTAGCCCTGCAGGCCCTCGACGCCGGCAGGAGCGCCGAGCATCAGCAACTGGGCCGCCAGGTGCTGGCCCGCAGCCAGAGTGGCAAGTTGCTGCGCCCGCGCACCCTGCACCAGCAGGCCTACGTGGAAGCTATGGAGCGCCACGACCTCACCATTGCCCTCGGACCGGCGGGCACGGGCAAAACCTTTCTGGCCGCCGTTCAAGCGGTGCGCATGCTCACCGAGCGCAAAGTCGAGCGGTTGGTGCTCACCCGCCCGGCGGTGGAGGCGGGCGAACGGCTCGGTTTTTTACCGGGCGATCTGCAGCAGAAAGTTGATCCCTACCTGCGCCCCCTCTACGACGCCCTGCACGCCCTGCTGGGAGCCGAGCGCACCAGTGGCCTACAGGAAAAAGGGGTGATCGAAGTTGCTCCCCTGGCCTACATGCGCGGCCGCACCCTGGCCGACGCCTTTGTGATCCTCGACGAAGCCCAGAACACCACCACCGCCCAGATGCGCATGGTGCTCACCAGGCTGGGTGATAACTCACGCATGGTGGTAACTGGCGATCCCACCCAGGTGGACCTGCCCTATGGGGTAAAGAGCGGCCTGCAGGAAGCTGCCCAGGTGCTGCAGGGGGTGGAGGGGGTGGCGATCTGCGAGCTCACCGCGGCTGACGTGGTGCGCCACCCGCTAGTGCAGCGGCTGGTGCAGGCCTATGCCGATCGCGATGCCACCAAGCTGGCACCTGCCGTTAGAAAGCGATTCGATAGCCAGTGAAGGGAGCCTGAACCATGAACAAAGCAGAGCGTCTGCGCATCCCCGCCGAAATCGCCGTAGCGGCTTTGGTGGCTTACTTGCTCGGCTACTGGTTCACGAATCTGTTCCCGGGCTTCCTACCCAAGATCGGAGGGCTTTGGTCGGCGATCTCCGCGATCGTGGTAACCCAGGCCACCCGAAGGGAGACAACCACCTCAGCCTCGCTGCGAATTTTGGGTTCAGCCATCGGCGCCGGCACCAGTTCCATCTACCTGACGCTGCTGCCCTTTCACCCTCTGGGCATGGCAGTGGCAATCTTCGCCACAGTTGCGCTCTGCGCAGCGATCAATGTCCCCAGCCATGGCCGCTTGGCAGCTATCACCGTGATCGTTGTGATGGTCACCGGCAGCCTTGATCCGAAGCTGAGCCCGGGGCTAAATGCTCTGCTGCGCTTGGCTGAATCATGCATCGGCACCGGCGTTGCGGTGCTCACGGCGGGGCTCTGGCCCAGCTCAAACCACCAGGCTGGTGAAGATCGCTGAAGCCCACACGCCAAATCTGAGCTCAATGCCGATAGGGAGATCCGCACCAACGAGCGCCAGCAGGGTCTCCCATTGCCTGCAGATCGCTGGCAGGATATAGAAACTTCGAAACCACTGGTGCGCCATGCCGGCCAGCAGCAATTTTCAACAGGCCATTCGTGAGGCCCAATCGAGCGCCCTAGTTGGCCCCAATGTGGTCAACAAGGCCCTGCCCTACGTGGGCGGCGGCATGGTGCTCACCGCCGGTGGGGTGATGGGAGGTCTGGCCCTGATGGCCAGCAGCCCAGCCCTGTTCATGCCCCTGTTCTGGGTGGCCCTGATCGGCAATTTCATCCTGTTCTTCGTGGCCCAGAATGTGGCCCTGAAGGGCAACACCAACACTGCCCTGCCGCTGCTGACGGCCTACAGCCTGCTCACCGGCTTCACCCTCAGCGGCATCGTTGCTTACGCCGTAAGCTCCGCTGGTGTCGGCGCCATTGGCACAGCGACCCTTGCTACGGGCATCACTTTTGTGGTGGCCTCTGTGGTAGGTCGCCGCATGAGCGACAACATCGGCCAAGCGCTGAGCGGCGTAGTGGGCCTAGGCATCCTCGGCCTGCTGATCGCCATGGTCGTGCAGATCATCGGTGGCATTTTTGCCCCAGGCGTTTTCAGCGGCGGCACCTTCGAGCTGCTGATTGCAGGATTCGGCACGGTGCTGTTCGTGGGAGCAGCCTTTGTCGACTTCTACACGATGCCCCGCACCTACAGCGACGACCAATACTTGGCCGGCGCCTTGGGGATGTATCTCACTTACATCAATCTATTTATCTTCATCCTGCGCTTGATCATCGCCCTCCAGGGCGGCGGCCGCCGCGACTGAGCTTCAATCCAGCAGCTTCAGCGCCTCCAAAGGGGCGCTTTTTTTATGGCTGAGCCGGTGTCGGCGTGGGCAATGCCGATGTCACTTCCCGCAACGGATGGGTTGGGCTGCCCCAACCAGCAAGCGGCAATTCAGGCGCGGCACCTGGGCTTGAGCGAGCAGCGGCGTTAAACCAAGCCAGCAGCAGGGCCCGCAAGGGACCCCCGGCCTCGCCCCGAGGCGAACGCAAATTGAAGTGATCGGCATTCTCAGCCAGCACCAGGCGATGGCCACTGGCGCCGCCCCGGGTGGCCCTGGCCATCGGCTCGATCGCCTCGGGCCCGGGCGGCACCACCCAGTCGCGGCTGCCGCTGATCACCAGCACCTTCGCCTTCATGCTGCCGGCGGAATCGACATCAAATAGCAAGCGCATCGGCGGACTCACCGCAATGGCAGCAGCCACCCGGGGGTCGACCAGAGCGGCGCTATCCGCTGAACCAACGAAGTTGCACTGCAACACCCAGCTGAGATTGCGGGAGGGGTCGAGCACCTCATCGCAAAGCTGCTGAAGTTTGGTGGTGATGGGCCGGGCCCCAGCCAGCTGCAACGCAGTAGTTGCCCCCCAGGAATGGCCCGCCACCAGCACGGCCTGGGTGTTCACCGGTCGGCGCAGAGCCAGCTTGCCCTGGGCGGCGGCATCAATAACGGCCGACACATCCTTAGGCCGCAGGGCAAGCTCAGACGGACTGGGAGGCGGCTGCTTGCCGGCCAGCATTGCTCGCTGCTGGCTTTGATCGCTGCCTGGGTGGCGGGGTAGCACCACGGTGTAGCCATGGCTAGCCAGGTGGGCTGCCCACCCCTCAAAATTGTTGGGGTCGTCCCACAGCCCGTGGGAAATCACCACCAGTCGATTTGGCGCCGCGCCAGAGCCCGATGGCTCAAGCAACACCAGGGCCAACGGCTCCGGGCGATGACCGACGGCGATGCTTAGTTCCTGCCGGGCAACAGACTGCGGCCCTGCCTCCTGCAGCGGTCCAGCACTGCCCACCGCCGGCAGGGAGGCAATCAGCTTCTCTGCCGAACGGAGTTGGTCGCGAAAGCGCTGAACCGAAAAGCCCAGCCGCCCCAACTCCACCGTGACGCTCTGGCCTGGTAGCTGCTCGATCACATCCAGCAAGCTGATGCCCCCTTTAGCGGCAGCACGCTTCATCGCTTGCTCAAACTGAGCTGGATCGAGGGGATCGGGCAGGCCATCGATATCGCCTAGAGCCCCCACCAAGAGCAGCACCTGGTCAAGCAGCGGTGATCCCTGGCTCTCGCGAAAAATCGCCTTGATCTCAAGGGGCAGATTAGAGCTCAACACGGCCTTAAGCCTGCGGCCGATCTCGCCACGGGTGGCGCGGTCAAGCTCGGCAAGATCACTGTTGCCAGCAATCAAAGCCTCCGGACTACGCAATTCAGAGACCCGGATGCTGAAGTCTGTCTCGAGCAGGGGCAACCGCAAATTAATAGTTTCAATTGCCCTGGCGGGCGCCGGGCCCAGCAGGGCGGCGGCACCGATTCCCGTGGCCAGGATGCGCAACACCCGGATGGTCAAGGGGCGAATCATGGGCTGAATCGACAGCAGGGCGATGCTGCCATCTTGGCCCGGTTCAAGTCTCGGCCACCGCCTCGATCGCCGCGGCAATAGAGCTCCGCTGCTCGGCGTCGTAGCCCCAGCGATCCAGGAAGGCGACGTCTTCTCCTTCACCTGCGGTAGCGGCTAGCAGGATTTCCAGACGGTCCTTGACTGCCTGGGGCTCTAACCCACGAAGCAACTCCGTGCAGCGGGCCTGGACCCGCTCGGAAGCCCCCTGCTGGGCGACATCACCAGCGCGATTGTGATGCAGTGCCATCGCCGTGCTCATCGCCAAGTTGCGGACCGACAGATCGACAACGCCCTCGCCAGCCAGCCTGAGTTGCAGCAGCAGCGGCTCAGGCAGCCGGTCCATCAACGGACCATCACCAGCCAGGCTCACAACAAAGAAGCCACGGGCGCCATCGCGGCTTGCCACCAGCTCGGCCACCCGGTCGGCAAGCACTTCATCACTGAGTTCGCCCTGCTCCCACAAGGCCAGCCACTGGGCCGTAATTTCCATGGCTTGCTGGAAAGTTGGCTGGCGATGGCCAGAAACATCCTTCGGTGACGCTGCGGTCATCGCTGTGGACAGGGCTGAATGAGGTCACCAGCCTATGAACTCTCCCCCCTGCTTCATTGCTGGCCCTGCCGGCTGCGAGGCTGGGGCTATGGAGCTACCCACAACCATTTCGGCCCTGCCCACCAGCCCCGCAGGCTTCCGCTCCGGCTTCGTGGCCCTGATCGGCCGGCCCAACGTTGGCAAATCCACCCTGCTCAACCAGCTGGTGGGCGAAAAGGTGGCGATCACTTCGCCGGTGGCCCAAACCACCCGCAACCGGCTGCGGGCGATTCTCACCACCCCAACCGCCCAGCTGGTGCTGCTAGATACGCCAGGTATCCACAAGCCCCACCACCTGCTGGGGGAGCGACTGGTGCAGAGCGCCCGCCGCGCCATCGGTGAAGTGGATGTGGTGCTGCTGCTGGTGGATGGCAGCGAGCCGGCTGGCCGGGGCGATGGCTTCATCGTGGAGCTGCTGCAGCACTGCCGCGCGCCGGTGCACGTGGCCCTCAACAAAAACGACCTGGTCAATCCGGAGCAGGCCGAAGAACTGGCCCAGAGCTACGCCGAGCTGGTGCCTGGCTGGCCCCTGCATCCGGTGAGCGCCTTGAACGGCGCTGGCACCAGTGAGTTGGTGGCAGCTCTGGCCGCCGACCTACCGGAGGGCCCCCACCTTTACCCTCCGGATGCGGTGAGCGATCAGCCCGAGCAGTTGCTGCTGGCGGAATTGATCCGCGAGCAGGTGTTGCACCACACCCGCGAGGAGATTCCCCACTCGGTGGCGGTGCAGATCGAGCGCATCGTCGACGACGGGCCGCGCACTGCAGTGCTGGCAACGGTGCTGGTGGAACGCAGCAGCCAGAAGGGAATCCTGATCGGCAAAGGGGGCCGCATGCTTAAGGAGATCGGCAGCGGCGCCCGCCAGCAGATGCAGAAATTGATCGACGGGCCGGTGTATCTGGAGCTGTTCGTGAAGGTGGTGCCAAATTGGCGCCGCAGCGCCGCGCGCCTGAGCGAGCTGGGCTACACCGGCAGCTGAGAGAATGGTTGGATGAGCGACATCAGCAGCAGCCAATCAACCTTTCCGCCCGGGCAAATTGGCGCCTTTCTGCGCCTCTGCGCCGGTGAATGGATGAGCCTGCGCAGCCAGTTCGCCCTAGGAGCGTTCAGCGCTACTGATAACGACAACGCTGAAGACCTAGGCGAGGACGGCGACGCCTGGCACAGCAGCGAGCGCGGCGAACTGGTGGTGGTCTTTCTGGAGGCAGAGACCGCTGGTGGGGCCGGCGGCCTGCAAGTGGGCCCGAAGGATGGCGTGGCCCAGCAGCAGCTGCACTTCGATGCAAACGGTGGCTTCCGCAGCGGCGAACAGCAGGGCCGCTGGCAGCTCTGGCCCGACGGCAGCCTGGAGCTGGTAATCACAGGTGATGGCCGGGAGGTGCGCGAGCGGATCTGGTTCACCAAGCCCAATCTGCGGCTGCGCTCCACGGTGGAAACCAGCGCTGCTGGCAGCCCCGGCCGGGCCAGCTTCAGCTCCGAGATCCGCCGGGTGAGCCGGCCCGCCGTGCCCGCGAGCTGAGCTAATGCGTCTCGATGTGGTGAGCCTGGCTCCGGAGGCCTTTGCGCCACTGCTGGGTCTGGGGGTGATCGGCCGGGCCTTTGCTGCCGGCATCGCCGCGCTCCACACCCACAACCCGCGCGATTTCGCCACCGACAAATACCGCAAGGTCGACGACGAGCCCTACGGCGGCGGCGCCGGCATGGTGCTCAAACCAGAGCCGGTGTATGCCGCGGTGGAGGCGATTCCGGTGCTGCCGCGGAGGCGGGTGCTGCTGATGAGTCCCCAAGGCAGCCCGCTGCAGCAAGCCGACTTGCGCCGCTGGGCCAGCGACTATGACCAGCTGGTGCTGATCTGCGGCCACTACGAAGGTTTCGATGAACGCATCCGCTCCCTAGCCGATGAGGAGGTATCGATCGGCGACTTTGTGCTCACCGGCGGCGAGCTGCCGGCGGCCGTGATCATCAACGGCGTGGTGCGGCTGCTGCCCGGCACCGTGGGCACCCAGGCCTGCCTGGAGGAGGAGAGCCACAGCGCCCTGCTGCTCGAGCATCCCCACTACACGCGCCCAGCCAGCTTCCGGGACTTGGAGGTGCCGGCGGTGCTGCGCAGCGGTGACCATGGCGCTATCGCCCGCTGGCGCTTTGAGCAGCAGCAGCAGCGCACCGCCGAACGCCGGCCCGATTTATTCGGGCGCTGGCAGGCGCAGCAGCAACTCCAGCCTTGAAGGCCAGCCGATCCGGCACTACCTCGGCCTGGTTCACGGCGATACAATATTCAGCGCCAATATCTTTGGCGCCAACCTGGCCTCAATCCGGGACCTAATCGGCGGCCGGGCCCGCTCCTATGAGGTCACGCTGGAGGGGGCTCGGGAGATGGCTCTGCAGGAACTAGGCAGGCGCGCTCGATTGCTGGAAGCCGATGCAGTTGTGGGGGGTGCGGGTGGAATGTTGATGGAGTGCGCAATCGGCACCCCCGTGCAACTCGAATACTCGTCAGATCTATCCCTGCCGCCGCCGCCGCTGCCGCCTCAGCTCTAACCCTGCTGCAGACCCCGCAACGCAGTGAGTAGGGCTGCCGGACTCTGGGGATCCACCATCAGCACGCTGCCTCCAGGCGCACGGGCCATCTGCTCGCCCATGGCCATCCAGTCGCCGGCCAGCAGCAAGCGCATCGCCTCCGCGGCCTGGGGATTGGCCTGCATCGCTTCGGCCAGTCGACTGGCCGCATCGGCCCTGGCCTGGGCCAGCAGGGTCTGCTGCTTGGCCTGGGCTTCGGCATCCAGCAGCAGGGCCTCCGCCCGGCCCCGGGCCGCATTCACCTGGGAATCGCGCTCGCCTTCCGAACGCAGGATCGCCGCCCGCTTCTCCCGCTCGGCCGTCATCTGCTGCTCCATCGCATGCTGCACGCCGCGCGACGGCTGGATATCGCGCAATTCCACCCGAGTCACCTTCACGCCCCAGGGATCGGTGGCCTGATCCAGCTCCTTCATCAGCACTTCATTCACCTCTTGGCGGGTGGTGAAGGTTTGGTCAAGGTCGAGCTTGCCCATCTCGGCGCGGATCTGGGTGAGCACCAGGTTCACCATGGCCGCCTGCAGGTTGTCGACGGCGTAGTAGGCGCGGGCGTGCTCGAGCAGCTGCCAATACACCACCGCATCCACCTCGATGCCGACGTTGTCGCGGGTGATGCACTGCTGGGGTGGGATATCGAGCACCCGCTCCTTGAGCGACTCGTGGCTCACCACCTTCTCCAGCACCGGCAACACCAAGGAGAGGCCCGGCTGCAGCTGGCGGTCGTACTTGCCAAGGCGCTCCACCAGACGCGACTGGCCGCCGCTGGTGACCTTGACGCTGCTAACGCCCAGCAGGGCCATCAGCACCAAGGCGGGCAGGGAGAGCAGAGCTTCCACGGCAGGAATCCGAGCATGAGATGCCAACGCTAGTCAGCATGGGCGGGCTGAACCACCCACGCCCGCAGCGCCACCATGGCTCCCGTGTCGCTCCTCTGGCTGCTGCTGGCCACCGGCCTGCTACTGCTTGCCATGGCGGGCGCCGAGGTGGATGGGCTGTTGCCGGCGGTGGCGGTGGCACTGGTGTTGTCAGCGCTGACTGCCTGGTTACCCCTGCCAATGGTGCTGCAGCTAGGGCTGTTGGCGGGCCTCACCAGCCTTGGGGTTTTGATGCTGCGGCGCTGGTCGGCGCGGCAGCGATGCGGGTCGGGTGCGCTGGCACGGCCAGAGCTGGAGAGCCGTCAACCTGGGCAGCAACCAAGCCCTGAACCAAGGCATGAAATTAACCGTGCTGGGCCGCGACGGCAACCAGCTGCAGGTGCTGGGGCCTGGGGGAGACTGAGGCCAAGCACCTGCAGCTCCATGCAACTGCGCGTTGGTAACGGATACGTGAATAGCGCAGGATCATTGGCAAAACTGGGGTTAGGTTCTAAAATTAGACTCACAATTGGTTCACACAAGCATTGGGGGGACTGGATTTCAGCCAATCACACTTCACAGAAAATCCACAGCATGGCGAGCGCAAGGAGCATGTTGTCTACGCTTTTAACAGCGGCAGGCATCGACGCCGACTCGCTCGCCACCGCGCTTGATGAAATAGCAACAGCAAAAGTACTGACGCCAGTCCAGAACAAAAAACGGACAGCAAGACGGGTAGGCTATGCTTAAAGGTTTATGACGACAAAAGCAAGAAGCCAGTATTTCGCTCACTTAAGATAAGCTACAAAGTACATACACTTACAGTGGCGCGCTTTCTATTCGTCGAAGTCAAAGGGAGATTAGATCGTAATGAACAACTAAATGCTCCTAAGACAAGCGAATTAATCGCTCGCCGCATGCCCCATATTGACTCGATAATGAGCAAAATACCATGCCAAGGAGCCATGCCAGAGAATGCAAAGCTAAAATGCTATTACCTAAAGAATTGGCAGGAGTTCATCAACCAACTTGGATTGACGAGAGTTCAGATTGATAAAATCGCTTCAGAAAAATACGTGGGCTTGGCAAACGCCTGCTCGCCAAAAGCCTGGCCTACTGGAAGAGTTAGACAAGGAGGGGAAGTCCATCACTCTATACAGTGGACGCTATTAATACGAAGCGGATGGGCACCTCGATTCAGAAAATAAAAACCACCTACGAACACATAGCGGTAGAACTATAGGCAGAAGTAATTACAAGAGCACGAGACAATATATGACGAGCAGGCATAGCATTTGAGAGCGACTTTGGGATAAACTTTTCCGAAGAAGAGCTAACTGATCAACTGCACCTCACAAAAAGAAGCAACTGCCAAGAGGGTCTGGGCACCGATACGCCAAAGTGCGCTCAGTGATACGGGCTTGAATAGAGGATTTAGAAAGTCCTGTTTTTTCATTTACCGTAACCATTAAGGTGATGTGACAGCTCGCAGCAAACATCGGCTCTTCTGAATCCTTGATGGGGTCTTGAATTCTGTTTGCATCTCAGGCAGAGACTGCTTGCGATGGCACCCCTCCTGCTGGCATTTACGACGCGGCCTGGTCGTCGTGGCTCAACAAGAGCAGATTAAGCAGCTCAGCGTTCAACTCACCGTCCTGGCCACCGAGCAAGCAAACCTGCGGGAGCGGCTTGACCGCCGGAGCGGCGCACAACCAGGCCATCCAGGATGGGGCCGGAGCTGCTGCCGATCGAGCAGCGTGTGGATGTGGATCTTCTCCAGCAAAGAAGCCAACAGCAGTTGCTCTGGTGGCCCTGCTGACCGGCCTTCTGCGGCATAGAGCATCCGCCGCAACGGATGACTGGCCGGTATCCGCTTCTCAATTGACACCTAGGAGTACAAAGAGCCGCTGCGCTCCTGTTGACCTCGCATCTTAGCCGGGCGGCTGGGGTTTTCAGCAAACTCCTAAGGACGCCCACTGGCAGACTTCGGCCCCATGATCATCCCTAAAGCCAAAGACTTTGCGGCATAGATAACAATCTTGAACTCAAAAGCCAACATGCTAAAGACAGAGTCAGGGATCTCCTCTGAACACGTCATCAATAATGGTGCTGGGTGAGCATCGCTACTTCAGAGGGGCATGCGCCCCGAGGCCTTTCCTGCTGAGGCAGACATCAAGAAAGTGGAGCTTCGCATTAGCTCAGAAGATAAAAGCATCGCCAAGACTGCCGAATCCTTGCCTGCCGGGCAATAAGGATTGCCACGGCGACCAGCACCAACAGTCCTCCTCAGCAGCATTGGGACCCATTGGTACAAGCCGCCGCCGCTGCACCTGCAAAAACACCAGCCCGGTCCCTCCGGCACTGGTTCTACCGCTCTAGTTATTCCGCAGCAGAGAGCGGCCCCGTGTTTCTCGGTCACGCCGCGGCCCTTAGGTCGCCCAAGTCTAGGTGCTGCTCTCGATTGCGTTCCTAAGCTGGCGCGGAGCCCAGCTGCGAGCGGCTTGAGCCCTCAACCGCCGACGGGCGGATTAGGGGTCGGGGTGCCAAATGACTCGGATGGCCAGGGGGGCACCGTGCTCCCGTTGCCGTTACGCATGGCGTGGTAGCCGGGAGAGAGGATCTCGACTCCAGCGCCTGCAAATTGATCCTGAATAGCCCCCAGCAGATCTGAGAGGGTGCTGCGGTAGGCCTCCACATCGCGCACATAGGCGTTGAGCTCGTAGCTGATGTGGAAGTCGTTCAGTGAGGTTTGGAGCACGAACGGGGGGAGCTCCTGGCTGATGCCTGCGGTGGCGCTGGCCGCATCCAGCATCAGCCTGTGAACCTGGCGCCAAGGCACGTCGTAGCCGATGGTGACGGTGGTGGCGATGATCACCGGCTCCGCGATCTCCCGGCGGGCCAGGCTGTAGTTAATGATCGAGGACACCAACACGGTGGCATTGGGGATGCTCACCACCTCATTGCGGGGGGTGCGCAGGCGGGTCACCAGCAGGGCAGAGTCGTGAACAATGCCGACGGTGCCGTTGATACTGACCCTGTCGCCTTCCTGGTAAGCCCGGGTGTAGGTGAGCATCAGCCCGCCGATCAGGTTGGCTGCCACAGCACTCGAGCCCAGGGCCGCCAGCAGCCCCACGAAAAGGCCCGCGCCCTGGAACGCCTTGCTATCGGCCCCTGGGATGTAGGGGTAGGCCAGCACGACGCCTAGCAGCAGGATGCCGATCCCAACCAGCCGGGCCGTGGGCCGGGCCCATTCCGGATAAAACCAGCTCAATCGTAAGTCGCCCCGCTCCACAGCTCGGAACCAGGCTTTGCTGGCCCGCATCAGCAGTAAGGAGAGGCCCAGAATCACCGCCACCGAGAGGAGGTCGGGGATGGCCTTGATAACGGCATCTCCACCGCCGACCACCAGGTCGGTGATCTGGTCCCGCAGGGTTTCCGAGAGGGCCTGGGTGGGGGGAAACAGCCCCAGGAAAAGCGGGATCGAGAGGTAACTGACGAGCAGCAGCAAGGCTCCGTGCACGATCCGGCGAGCGGGATCGAGGAGGCTGCGCTCCTGATCGGCGGTGATCCACTGGTTACCACCCACCTGCAGCCCCCGGATCCGGCCATTGGTGGGATCGTTGATCCAGTGCTTCAGGCGCTGGTTAAGGGCGATCTGGCCTCGCAGCCACAGGATGTAGAAACCCAGAGCGAGCAGGGCCAGCGCGCCCCCCCGCAACCAGTCGGAACGCCGGTGGGTTTGGCGGTAGCGCACGATCGCCGCGCGGATCTGCTCCAGGTAGCGCTGGGCCAGCTGCTGGCGGCTGAGCTGAAAGCGGGCCGCGTTGCGGTCATCCACTGAGAGGCGGGGCTCAAACTTGCCTTCCCGCATCACGCCGATGGTGGTGTAAGGCGGGTCCTCTTGCAGGACGATCTGCTCGGGCTGGATCGAATAGTTGGCGGCCAGCTCGGCTAGCCGCTGGCTAGCCAGCCTCGCCAACTGCGCTGGGGTCTGGGCGCCGGCGGCGACACGGATCTCAAGCACCCGGCGGCCATCCAGTTCGATATAAGCCGGTGGCGGGGCGTCAGCAGCTCGTGTCAGGGGGGCCGCTACCAGCAACTGCGTCGCCAGCAGAGCGACCAGCAGAAGCAAGAGGAAGCGCGCCCAATTGGGGCGTGGGCGAAGGCCCCAGGGCTCTAAGTGACCCACGATGCCTCTTCCAGAACGTCAACGGACCCTATCTTCCCCCTGCTAACTGAGTTCCGATTACATGGGGACCCCTGACGTGGCCCCGCTATAGCTGTACTAACAAAGCTTGCGCAGTGAATGAAAGCAACAAAAATTTCAGCATGGTGACGGTCAACGCAAAAGGCGAGCAGCTGCTTGGGTGATGCGGCAGAGCCGGTTGATCTCCAAGGCCACCAGCATCAGGCTTCAGGCTTTTTTGGGCGCCTTCCGATCGCGGGATATGGGTGTGAACAAAACAGCAGCTCAACATTTCCTAGATTGAGCACTTATCAAGCCTATTGAAGGTTATTCGCTTTATCAGCGGATGGGCTAACGGCCGCTAGCCACCTTACCGAATTGATGACCATCACTATAAAAAGCAAGCACGTTAGTACCCGCAGC
>NZ_JBSYHW010000035.1:0-26801 GCF_056108345.1 Cyanobium sp. NIVA-CYA 375
CGCCGTTTCGCCCACCCGTCGCGGCCCGTCCACGCTGCCCAGATCAGCCTCGACGCTCAGGCAGCGGCATCCCTGCTGTTCCACCAGCTGCCTGGTGGCCTCCAGACCCGCGGCATCGCTGCCGGTGAGCACCAGGTCGGCGCCGGCTTCGGCCAACCGGCCAGAGATCGCGGCGCCCAGGCCACGCGAGGCACCGGTGACCAGGGCGCGACGGTTGGCAAGGCTCAGGCGGTCCACGACGTCCGGCATGCGCTGATCGGATGGGTCCACCAGTCTCCCGGCCGGTCGCTGCGCCTGCTGCCGACGCCTGAAGGGCCGCCGGAGATGTTCAGCCGTATGCCCTGCGGCCCATGGGCCTGAACGGACTCAGCCCGGCAGTGGCTCAGGCTGCCAGCGCCAGCTGGAAGGCGCTGCGGTCGGAGGGTTCGCCGCGCTCGAACACCTTGCAGAACACCTTCACAACCCGATCGCCGGAATCGATCGTCTCCAGAGGGTCTTTGCGCAGGCGGTGGCGCAGGCAGCAGGCCACCACCCGGGCCACGTCGTCATCGCTCACCTCGGTGCGGCTTTCAAACGCGGCCAGGGCCCGGGCCGCCCGGTTGGTGACAATGTCGCCGCGCAGACCGTCGACATCCAGTTCGCCGCACACTGCGGAGATGCGCACGCGCAGATCGGCGTCGATCTCCACCTGGGGTAACCGTTTCTGGGCCTCCACCACCCGCGCCTGCAGGGCCTCCTGGGTGGCCGCCACGGCGCTGTTGAAGCCGTCGGGATCGTCGTCGAAGGCGGTGCGCTGATCCACCACCTGCACCCGCAGCTCCGGATCGCGCACCGTGCGCACCTCCACGCTCATGCCGAAGCGATCGAGCAGCTGGGGCCGCAGTTCGCCTTCTTCGGGGTTACCCGAGCCGATCAGCACGAACCGGGCCGGGTGGCGCACCGAGATGCCTTCCCGTTCCACCGTGTTCCAGCCCGAGGCGGCCGAATCGAGCAGCACGTCGACCAGGTGGTCGTCGAGCAGGTTCACCTCGTCCACATACAGCAGGCCCCGGTTGGCCTTGGCCAGCAGGCCCGGCTCGAACGCCCGCACGCCCTCGCTGAGGGCCTTCTCGATATCGATCGTGCCGCAGAGCCGGTCTTCGGTGGCGCCCAGGGGCAGGTCGACCATCGGCACCTGACGGGGCTCCACCGGCAGCTCCTCACCCTGCTCGGCGCGGGCGCGCACCTCGGCGCTCTGCAGGTCGGGGTCAACCGGGGAGCTGTTGTAGGGGTCGCCGGCCACCACATCTATTTCGGGCAGCAGGTCGGCCAGGGCCCGGATCGTGGTGGATTTACCCGTGCCCCGGTCGCCCATGATCATCACGCCGCCAATGCGCGGATCGATCACGTTGAGCAGTAGGGCCAGCTTCATCTCCTCCTGCCCGACGACCTGGGTGAAGGGGAAGACCCTGCGCTTGCGGACTGGCGTCACGGACGAGTGGCTGGAGTTGATTCGGATTGTTTCACAGCTGGGTTCACAGCTGGATCTGGGAGTGGCAACAGGCTGAGCACCTGGGGCGGGGTGGCATCGGCCGGATAGATCAACCGCACCTGCAGCTGGCGGCTGGCCCCTGGCGCCAGGCTGATGGTGCCGAAGGCGGGGCTGGGCTCACCGGCCCGCTGCACCAGATGGAAGCTGCGCCGGCCAAGGGGCCGGCTGCCCGGGCTGGCGCCATCGAGGCCCGTCACCTCCACCGTGCCGCGGAACATCACCGGCCGGCTGCCACTTGTGCTGTGGAAGCGCAGACCACCGCTGGCGGCATCGCCCTTAAGCGGCGACTCCAGGGCCAGCTGCAGCGTCACCGGCTTGGCGGTGTCGTTGCGCAGCGGAATGCTGAGGTTGTATTCGACGCCGTAGTTGCCGTGGGCGGCCCAGGCGGTGCCTGGGTAGAAGGCCTGCAGCTCGGCGGTCTGCACCTGGCCGCTGCCGAGGGTGCCCCGCTCCAGGCTGCTGATTGGCCAGGAGATCGGCGCCCGGCTCACGCTCAGCCAGTTTTTGCCCGGATCGCTGAGGCGGCTGCGCCAGACGCTGCCCACCTGCACCCCACTCACCCGCGAGTACACCATCCCCCCCTTGCTGCCCCGCGGGGTGGGGCTGTGCTCCCGGGGGCTGAGTCCCCCCTCCAGCAGGGCGGCCCAGCTAGAGGCGGCCGGCGGCTCATTGCCCCGGCCGAAGGCCGCCAGGGTGGCCAGGCTCACGGGGCCAGAGCTTTCCAGCCGCACCTGCAGGTTGCGGCCGTTGAGCAGGGGGTCCAGGCCCCGCACCGGCAGGGGTAGCACCAGCAGGGTGGTGGGAGCGCCGGGGCTCAGGGTCCAGCTGGCGGGCAGCTCGGGGCTGCGCTGGCGAGAGAGCAATTCGGTGGCCACCCGGCTGCCGGGGCCGGCCCACACCGGCGTAGTTCCCTGCATCATCAGGGCCGGCAGGGGCAGGAAGGGGGCGCCGGCCTGGCCGGGATCCACCGCTTGCGATAGGGCCGTCGAGCCAGCCAGCAGCTTCAGGGTTACGGGTCCGGGGCCGCGGGGAGCCGCCAGCACCGCCAGCCACAGGGTGGAGTCGAGGCTCTCCGGCTTGCCCGCATACACGTGGTGGCTGAACAGATCGAAGCGGCCGTTCAGGGCCACATCCAGGTGGGCTGCAGGCACGCCGCGGCCGGCGCCGGGGAAAGTGGAGAGCAGGATCCCGGGCTCGCGAATCAGCTCGGGATTGTTGTCATTCACCAGCAGCAGCTGATCCAGGCCGCCGCTCAAGGGCGCCACGGTCTGGGGGCGCAGCACGGGGGCCGGCTGGGCCAGGGCGGCGGGGGCGGCCAGGCTGGTTAGCAGCAGCAGCGGTAGCCAGCTGGCCTGGAACAGGCGAGGGCGGTTCATTTGCGGCCCACCAGGGTTTTTGACACTTCAGCGGCCATAGCGCGGATTAGATCGGAGGAGCGGGGGTCGTTGAACGGACCTTTCACCATGAAGGCCGCCACGGCGCGCTGGCCGTTGGGGAGCTGGATAAGGGCTGCATCGGCGTAGGCGATACCGATATCACCTGTTTTGTTGTAGACGGTGATGCCGAAGCTGAGCAGCTCGCTGTCGGGGTCGGCGGAGTCTTTGCCGAGTCCCTGGAGCAGGCCCAAAGGAATGAGGGTGTTGGTGCGGGAGCTACCCATAATTTCCCTAAATAGGTCCCGGGCCCGAGGACTGAGACTTTCGCCGGTATCCACCATGGCGATCGACCTGGCCAGGTCGCGGCTACTGGTGGTGTTGGTGCCGTCGAGATCGGGCAACCAATTGTTGACTGCCGTCGCCGCCAGGCCCATGGCGGCGAAGCGCTCATTAAGGGCCGTTTTGCCGCCCAGACGCTTTATTAGCAGGTTGGTGGCGCTGTTGTCGCTCACCCGGATCATCTCGGTGGCCGCTTCAAAAAAGGGGAAGCGAGTGCCCACAGGTTTATTTGCCATCCAGCCAGCTCCGCCGCCCATCAACTCTTTGGTGAGGGGCAGGGGTTCGTTCCAGCGCAGCTTGCCGTTGTCGAGGTCTTCCAGCCCTGCCAGCAGGATCGGAGTTTTGATTGCACTGGCGGCAGGCAGCGGTGTGTCGGGCTGCAGTTGGGCGTAGCGGCCGTCATCGAGCACCAGCAGGAAGGCGCTGGCGCTGAGGTCTTTTTGGGCGCTTGCGAGCTTGCTCCAGCGCTGGCTCATAGCTGCCAGCTCCGTGCGGGGCTCGAACTGCCCCGGATCGAGGCCTTTTTTGTTGCGGTCTGCACCTAGATCAAGACTGAGGCTCTTGCTGGCACCCTCGGCCAGGCGGGGTGCCAGCAGCTTGAGGCTGGTGCCGGTCACCACCCCCAGGCCAATTCCCATGACCACCAGGCGCAACACCAGCCGCATGGGACCTCCCCAGCGGTTCTTGGGGCTACGGGGCTGACGGCCAGCGCTCACGGGCCACTCCAACGAAGTGATCTGAAGTTAAGGGGTCTGGCCTGGGTTGGTTTGGCGTTCACTGGCCCAGCGCAGCTGGCGCACCATGCCGCGCACCAGGGCTACCTCTTCACTGGAGATTTGGCCCCGCTGCAGCAGCCCCCGCAGCTTGGCCATGCGGGCGTGGGCGGTGTGGGGATGGAGGAAGCCCACGTCGAGCAGCAGGGCCTCGGCATCGCCGAGCATCGCTTCGAGGCCCTGGCGGTCGCTTGGCTCCGGCAGGGCGCCAACCTCCAGGCTGCTACCCAAGCAATGCCAGCTATGCAGCACCAGGGCTGCAGCGTGGGAGAGGTTGAGGGAGGAGTAGGCGTCGCCGCTGCCCAGGGTGAGCAGCTGGCCTGCCTGGAGCAGCTCGTCGTTGCTGAGGCCCCGATCCTCCCGGCCGAACACCAGGGCGCAGGGGCCCCTGGCCTGGGCCAGCCAGCGCAGGGCCGGATCCGGTGCTTGTAAGGGTAGGGGCTCGCCGGCCCGCCGGCCGCTGGTGGCCACCACCCGGCAGCAGTCGGCAAGGGCGGCGCTGAGAGTGGGAAACAGGCGGGCCTGCTCCAGCAGCCAGCCGCCGTGCACGGCCATGCGCCGGGCCTCCTCGCCGAGGTGGTCGCAGCGGGGCGCCACCAGGCGCAGCTCACCTACTTCGAAGTTGGCGCAGAGGCGAGCGACGCTGCCGACGTTGAGCGGCCCGGAGGGTTCCACCAGCACCACGGCCAGCTGGGCGGCGCTGCTCACACAAGACCGTTTAAGTAGGCCAGCAGGTCGGCCATGGCCTGGGGTTCCGGTTGAAAGCTGGGCATCGGTGGCGTGCGGCCACTCACCACCTGCTGGATCAGCTGGCGGGAGTTCTTGCGGGCGGCGACACCGTGCAGATTGGGGCCCACCAGCCCTTGGGCGGCGATGCCATGACAACCGGCGCAATTGAGCCGAAACAGCCGGCCGCCGTTCTCGCTGGAGCCGCTGAGCTCAAGGGTCTGACGGCTGTAGGGATCGGCCTGGGCTGCAGGCAGCACCAGCAACACCGCCACGATGCAGGCCGCGGCCGCCATGCCCACCAGGGCAGCGACCAGGCCGCGGCGGCCTTTAGCGGCATCAGGGTTTAGGGGTTGGCCGGTCACAGTTGGTGCAGGGCGCTCGCGGTTTGCAACATGGGCGTGAAACAATTGTGCCCTGAACGCCTTGTAAGTGCTCCCATGATCGAACCCCTGCTCTGCGGCATCGTGCTCGGTTTGATCCCCGTAACCCTGGCTGGCTTGTTTGTAGCAGCCTGGAACCAGTATCGCCGCGGCACCCTGCTCGACTGAGCCTCAGTCAGCGTGGCCCAGCAGCAGCAAGCTGGTGCTGCCGTAACGGCGATGATCGCGCTGGTTCCATCGCTCTGGAATCGCTGGCAGCAGTGAGCTAGCGCATTCCCATATCAAGGTGCCGCCTGGCTTGAGCCAGCCCCCTGTCAGCACAGCACTGGCTAGCTGGGCATAAAGGTCTGCGGCGTAGGGGGGGTCGGCATAGATTAAATCAAAGTCTGCCTGCTGATTTGGCTCCGCCAGCCAACGCACCACCTCGCGGCAGTGCACCGCCCAGGCGCTTGCTTGGCGGCCGGCGTCGCCCAGGCCCTGATGCACCGCTTCGAGATTGGCGCGGGCCACGGCGGCGATGCGGCGGTCCTGCTCGATCGCCACGACTCGGCTAGCCCCCCGATGCAGGGCTTCGCAGGCCATAGCGCCGCTGCCGCTGCATAGGTCCAGCCAGGCGCAGCCCGGCAGCTCGGCCGCCAGCAGGTTCATTACCGCAAGCCGCACCCGGGAGCTGGTGGGCCGGGCGATGCTGCCCGGCGGGCTCTGCAGCCGCCGGCCCCCGCTCAGTCGCAGGCTCATAAGGCAGCGAGCCAGGCCAGCCAGCGGCGCAGGATCGCCTCGCCGTGGGGGCCTGATTTTTCCGGGTGAAATTGGCAGGCGCCAATGGCCCCCTGCCAGACCGCGGCGCTGACAGCTGTGTCGGCGAAGCGCACCATTGCGGTGTTGCAGGCCGGATCACTGGGCTCGGCGGCGTAGGAGTGCACGAAATACACCCAGCTCTCCGGGCTGCCGGCCGGCAGCAGGGGACTGGGATTTGCAGGCACCAGGGGCTCCCAGCCCATGTGTGGAATCGGGTGGCCAGGCCGGCGGGGCAGAGCCCGCACCCGCCCCTTGAGCAGGCCCAGGCCGGCGGCTTCACCCTCGTCACTGGCTTCAAACAGCAGCTGCAGCCCCAGGCAAATGCCCAGCAGGGGCCGGCCGGCGGTGCACCAGGCCGTGATCGCCTCTGCCAGACCACCCTGGCGCAGGCGCTCCATTGCCGGATCAAAGGCTCCCACCCCTGGCAGCACCAGGGCCGTGCAGCCCTCCATTTCAGCGCCGCTATGGACGGGCTGCACCGTTGCGCCTAGCCGTTCAAAAGCCCGCTGCACAGAGTGCAGATTGCCCATGCCGTAATCGATCAAGCCGAGGCGACTCATGGGGCTGAGGGGGGGTTGGGCTGGCGGCGGCCGGGCTCCGTCAGCAGCTGCTCTGGCGGTACGTCCAGGCCGTTGAGTGCGTCTAGCAGTTGGTAGAGCCGGCCGATGCGGCGTCGGTTGAAGTGGAAATTAAGGCAGGGGCGCAGCAGGCCGGCATCGTCGACGGTCTCGCTCGCCTGGATAACACCCTCATCCACCAGATCATCGAACTGGAGGTTGAGGCCAGCTAGCTGATCTGGCTGCAGGGCACAGTTGAGCAGCAGCTCGATGCGGTTGTCGCCCAGCCTGGCGGAGTGAAAAAGGCGATAGAAGCGGCTGATGTGGGCCACTGCCTCCTCGGCACTGTGGGCCTCCATCAATATGTCGCCGTCCTCGGGGGAGATCAGGCCTCTGGCCGCCAGGCCCTGATTTACATCCCGCTGCCAGCCGCGCCAGAAGAGGTCGCCAGGCGGAGCTAGCAGCACTAGGGGAATCGGTGGGGTGCGGCCGGTTTGGATCAAGGTGAGCGACTCGAACAGCTCATCGAGGGTGCCGAAGCCACCCGGCATCACCACCAGGGCGTCACTCTCCCGCAAAAAGAAAAGTTTGCGGGTGAAGAAATAGCGGAAGTGGAGCAGCCGGCCTTCACAACTGCTGACAAACCGGTTGGCGTGCTGCTCAAACGGCAGATCCACATTTAGGCCGATGCTGGCCTCGCAGCCGGCACCGCTGTTGGCGGCCTCCATGATGCCGGCGCCAGCGCCGGTCATCACCTCAAAGCCAGATGCCGCGGCACAGCGGGCCAGATCTTCAGCTAACGCGTAGCTGGGGTCGCTTTGCACAGTGCGAGCCGAACCAAAAACGCTGATCTTGCGGGTATGGCGTCGGGGGCGAAATACCTCAAGGGCTTCACTGATGTCAGCTAACGCACCGCTGATCAAACGCCACTCGCCCTGGCCTCGCTCGTGGCGACCGACCTGCAGCAGGGAGACGAGGGAGCGCTCGATCAGGTGCCTCTGGGGATGGTCTTCGAGTTCCTGGGCCAGAACCTGCAAAGGACTCTGGCCGAAATGGGAGGGGTCGCTCAGAACTAGGAGCTCAACTGCGTTCAGAGGTACTTGGAAATCGTGCCCGACAGGGTGGTTTTGGGCACGGCACCAACCACCGTGTCCACCTTCTGGCCGCCCTTAAAGATCATCAGGGTTGGGATGCTGCGAATGCCGTACTGGCTGGCGACGTTGGGATTTTCGTCAGTGTTGAGCTTGAAAACCTTGATTTTGCCTTCGAATTCGCTGGCGATTTCGTCGACGATTGGCGCCACCATGCGGCAGGGGCCGCACCAGGGGGCCCAAAAGTCGATCAGCACGGGCAAATCACTTTTGAGCACGACTTGCTCAAAGGAGGCATCAGTGACAGCAGCAGCGCTGGACATCCTTGCAGGATCAGGGTTTAGCGAATCTAGCAAGCTTGTTAGGGACTACCCACGACCGTTGCAGGTCGTGATCCGGGGTGTCCGAGCAGCGGCGAAGACAAAAAGCCCGGACGCGCCGGGCTGGAGGGTGTGAGGAGTGTGAGAGCCGAAGCTCGCACCTGTTAAGGCTAACGCTGCTGTCTTCACCCCCCGTCGAAACGCCCGCCAGGGACTATTTGCCCATACCAAGCTGCTGGGCCTTTTGGTAAACCTTGCCCTCGGTGAGCAGCGATGGGGCCACCACCACCTCAACTTTTTGCATGTCCTTGATGTTGCGAGCACCAAGGGTGCCCATCGAGGTGCGAATGCAGCCCAGCAGGTTCTGGGTGCCGTCATCAAGACCTGCCGGCCCACGCAGGATTTTCTCGAGGCTGCCTGTGGTGCCAACTTTGATTCGGGTGCCGCGGGGCAACACTGGGCTAGGGGTGGCCATGCCCCAGTGGAAGCCCCGGCCGGGGGCTTCGCTGGCCCGGGCAATAGGAGATCCGATCATCACGGCGTCAGCGCCGCAGGCCAAGCACTTGCAGATGTCACCGCCAGTGACGATGCCGCCATCGGCCACGATCGGCACATAGCGGCCGCTCTCGGTGAAATATTCGTCGCGGGCGGCGGCACAGTCGGAAACTGAGGTGGCCTGGGGAATGCCGATGCCGAGCACGCCGCGGCTGGTGCAGGCGGCACCGGGGCCGATGCCCACCATCACGCCGGCTGCTCCGGCCCGCATCAGCTTGAGAGCTACCTCATAGGTGACGCAGTTGCCGATGATCACGGGCACGCCGAAGGTGCGGCAGAGGTGCTCGAGATCGAGGCTCTCCTGGCCCTCAGGGCCGATGTGCTCGGTGCTCACCACGGTTGCCTGCACAAAGAAGAGATCGGCGCCGGCTTCGGCGATTGCCTTGCCAAATCTCAGCGCGGCCACTGGGGTGGCACTTACTGCTGCGATGCCTCCCTGCTGCTTGATCTCAGCAATCCGCTGACGGATCAGGTCTTCCCGCACCGGCTGGCTGTAAAGCTCCTGCATCAGTGGCACAAACTCCTCCCTACCCACCGCGGCGATGCGGTCGAGGATGGGATTGGGATCGTCGTAGCGGCACTGAACGCCCTCCAGGTTCAAAACACCCAGGGCTCCCTGTTTACTTAGTTCCACAGCCATGGCCACATCGACCACGCCGTCCATGGCGCTGGCGATGATCGGAATCTCGCGGCTGATGCCGCCAAGGCTCCAACTGCTGTCCGTGATAGCGGGATCAACCGTGCGGCCACCCGGCACCAGGGCGATCTCGTCGATGCCGTAGGCACGACGCACAGTGCGGAAGCGACCGAGCTGAATGTCCACCTGGAGTTAACGGGTTCGGGACAAGCTATCAACCAGCCGCCCGCAGGCCCTGGGGGAAGGCGGGATCAGCCCTTGCCGCGGAAGGCTTTCCAGCTTTGGCCCAGGCTGGCCAGCAGCTGGTTGCGCTCACTGCTGCGCAGCATTTTGGGAATGCCATAGCGCACCGCCCACACCACCCCAGCCAGCTCGAGCAGGCCGGGCACCAGGGGCAGGCTGTCGAGGGCGCTCAATATGGCGCTATACACCCGCAGCATCAGCAGCGCACCCACCAGGGCTGCAAGCAGGGTTACCGGCCTGCGCGCCTGGACCCACAGGTTTTGGAGCTCGTTTTGATCGAGCCATTGGCGCAGCTTGGCTAGCAGCAGCTCCCACTCACCACCTTCGCCGCTTTGGGGCTCAGACTCGCTGCTGGCCGAGAGCGCCGGAATCACCAGGGTGGCGGCGACGCTGGGCTCTGGCGGCGCGGCCTGGGCAACAGCCTGTTCAGCCTCCTGAACAGCGGTGTCGGGCTCGGTGACGGTATTTGGATCAGTGACGGTATTTGGATTGGTGGTGGTGTCGTCGGCCATGGCGGGCGGAGCGGCGGGCGGGGGAATGTATGTGGCGGGAGCTTAGGTGCGGTTGGCTGGGACTCCAAGGCCTACGCCTCAATCGGCAGCAGGCTGGGGCGGCTGCTCAGCGGCACGACCGGTAGGCGCAGCGGGAAGCTGCCGTCGATCAGAGCTGTTATCAGGGCCTCGCTGGCGGCGGCGGCCAGCCGCGGGCTATGGGAGGGCGCACAGGCCACGGAGCGGCCTTTCACCTCGATCGTGCCGTTGAGCAGTTCGGCGTAGCTCACCGACCCCAGGCTGGGTTTGATGCGCCGCGGCACCGACAGGTCGAGCACGGGCGCCTCAAGCTCCTGGGGGCCAGCGGCGGCCTGGCGCGCTACCTCGGCATTGATCAGGGGCACCGGCGCCGCAATCGCAATCAGTAGGGCGCTGCCATGGCCCTCAAAAAAACAGGGGCGCACCCACTCGGGCCGCAGGCCGTGCAAATCCACGCTCACGGCGGCGGCCGCGCCGGGGCTGCGGGCATGGCCGCTGGCCTGGCGCCGGCAACCGGGCTGGTGGCCGCTGCCAGCGCCGATCACCCAGCCGATGTTGCCGCCCACCAGCACCGGTGAGCCAGGCCCCAGCAGCGACAACCCCGGCATGGTGAGGCCGATGCTGCCGGCGCCGCCGCAGGAATAAAGGGCGTTGGCGGCTGGACCTAGCAGGGTGCCGTAGGGGCTGGGGCAGGGCCCCTCCGCCTGGCTGAGGGCGACCACACCGTTTTCACTGATGGCCCGCTGCAGCAGCAGCCGGCCAGCGCCGATCTGCTCCAGCCCCAGCTCTATGTGCAGCTCCCGGCGCGGGTGCAGGGCGGTGGCCACGCCGCTGGCGTTGAAGGGCAGGGCCCGGCCTTGCAGCAGGGCGCCGAGCAGCTGGGCGCCCCCCATCGCATCGCCAAGTCCGCCGCCGATTGGCAGCACCAGCTCGCCGCTGCCGCAGCCAGCCAGCCCCGCTACTCCGGCCAGCTGTCCTTTGCACAGGCGGATCGGCGGATCCGTGGGCCCAAGGCTTAGGAGCAGGCTGGCCTGATCGGTGAAGCCCGCATCGGCTGCCACCACTACATCGGTGGCGGCGTAGGCCTCGGCCAACCCGGCTTGCTGCACCAGGCTGCGGAACTCAGCAGCGGCGCGCACCTGCAGCTGGCCCCGATGCTGTTTGCGCCGCAGCTCCGCCTCCTGGCGAGGCGGGAAGGGATCGGATTTGGGCATTCCCCTGGGCTTTCGATAAACTAACCATTGCTCAAGACGGTCATCAATGGCGGACCCCAGCGGACCCGGTGCTGACATGTCGGGGGAGTCCGGCGGCAACGGCGATCCGCGGATCATTCAGACCGACCTGCGTAACGAGATGTCGCGCTCCTATTTGGAGTACGCGATGAGCGTGATCGTGGGTCGGGCCCTGCCCGACGCCCGCGATGGTCTTAAGCCGGTGCATCGCCGCATCCTCTACGCGATGTACGAGCTGGGTCTCACCAGCGACCGGCCCTACAGGAAGTGCGCCCGTGTGGTGGGTGAGGTGCTTGGTAAGTACCACCCCCACGGCGATACAGCGGTGTACGACGCCCTGGTGCGGATGGCCCAGGACTTCAACATGCGCATGCCCCTGGTGAATGGGCATGGCAACTTCGGCTCGGTGGACGGCGACCCCCCGGCCGCTATGCGTTATACCGAATCTCGGCTGCAGGCGCTCACCACCGACAGCCTGCTCGACGATATCGAAGCCGAGACCGTCGACTTTGCCGACAACTTCGATGGCTCCCAACAAGAGCCGACCGTGATGCCGGCGCGGATTCCGCAGCTGCTGCTCAACGGCTCCACCGGCATCGCCGTGGGGATGGCGACCAATATCCCGCCCCACAACCTCACCGAGCTGATCGACGGCACGCTGGCGCTGATCGCCAACCCCGACATCGACGATCTGCAATTGATGGCGATCATCCCGGGGCCCGACTTCCCCACGGGAGGCCAGATCCTGGGTCGCCGCGGTATCCGTGACACCTACACCACCGGTCGCGGTTCAGTGACCATGCGGGGCGTCGCCTCGATTGAAACGCTTGAGGTGAAGGGCCGCCCCGACCGGGATGCGGTGATCATCACCGAATTGCCTTTCCAAACCAATAAGGCCTCGCTGATTGAGCGGATCGCCGAGCTGGTAAACGACAAGAAGCTGGAGGGGATCTCTGATATCCGCGATGAATCCGACCGCGATGGCATGCGGATAGTGATCGAATTGCGCCGGGATGCCTACCCCCAAGTGGTGCTAAACAACCTGTTCAAACTCACGCCACTGCAAAACAACTTCAGCGCCTATATGCTGGCGTTGGTTAAGTCTGAGCCGGTGCTGCTCACCCTGCGCAAGATGCTGCAGGTGTTTCTCAACTTCCGCATTGAGACTATCGAGCGCCGCACCCGCTACTTCCTGCGTAAGGCCGAGGAGCGCGATCACATCCTGCTTGGCCTGTTGCTGGCACTAAACCAGCTAGACCCAATTATTGCCCTAATCCGTGCTGCTTCCGATGCGGCCACGGCCCGCGTGCAGCTGCAGGAGCGCCACGGCCTCAGTGAGATCCAGGCCGACGCCATCCTGCAGATGCAGCTGCGGCGACTGACGGCCCTCGAGGCCGACAAGATCCGCCTTGAGCATGAGGATTTAGTCGCTAAGATTGCCGACTACAAAGACATCCTGGCCAATCGCGAGCGCGTACTCACGATCATCACCGAGGAGCTCGGTGCCATCCGCGCCCGCTACCTTTCCCCCCGCCGCACCGAAATCCTCGATCTTGAGGGCGGCCTAGAAGACATCGACCTGATCGCTAATGAGCGCTCGGTGGTGTTGCTCACCGAGAACGGCTACCTGAAGCGGATGCCGGTGAGCGAATTTGAGGCCACCAGCCGCGGCACCCGCGGCAAGGCCGGCACTAAAACCCAGGGTGAGGAGGCGGTGCGGCTATTCATCAGCTGCAACGACCACGACAACCTGCTGCTGTTCTCCGATCGGGGCGTTGTTTACACCGTGCCGGCCTATCGGGTGCCGATCTCAAGCCGCGCGGCTAAGGGCACGCCGATTGTGCAGATGTTGCCGATTCCCCGCGAGGAGCAGATCACCTCGCTGCTGGCGGTGAGCGAATTCACCGATGACGGCGTGCTGGTGATGCTCACCAGTGGCGGCACGATTAAGCGCACCCGTCTATCGGCCTTTGCCAACATCCGCTCCAATGGCTTGATCGCCATCGATCTGGTGGAGGGGGATGCCCTCACCTGGGTGCGCTTGGCCCTGCCCGGCGACAGCATCCTGATCGGCTCCCGCAACGGCATGACCATTCACTTCCGTCTCAACGACGAGGAGTTGCGGCCCCTGGGCCGCACCGCCCGCGGCGTGCGGGCCATGAACCTGCGCCCCGGCGACCAGCTGGTGAGCATGGATGTGCTGCCCGCCGAGCTTGCCGACCGGGTGGCGAGTTCGGCAAGCGCCGAAGACGATGACAGTGAGGAGGTGGCACCGAGCGAGGGGCCTTGGGTGCTGGTGGCCAGTGCCAGCGGCCTGGGTAAGCGGGTGCCGGTGGATCAGTTCCGCCTGCAGAAGCGTGCCGGCATGGGTCTGCGGGCGATCAAGTTCCGCAATAAGAGCGATGTGCTGGTGGGCCTCAAGGTGCTCGGGGCAGGCGAGGAGTTGCTGCTGGTGAGCGAGAAGGGGGTGATCGTGCGCACCCAGGCCGATGCGGTGCCGCAGCAGTCGCGGGCGGCTACGGGCGTGCGCTTGCAGAAGCTCGATGCCCGCGATCGCCTCAGCGAAGTGGTGCTGGTGCCGCCAGCTGCCGAAGAGGAGGAAGAGGCTTCTGCCACTACCACCCCAGCAGAAGAAGTTGTTCAGCTCCCAGCCGCGGAGGGTGCCTAAGGCTCAATAGCCACGACCCAGTTGTGGATTGCTAATAATGTTCTAGACCTAGGCACCACCATCGGCTCCTGATCTGGTCGCTACGTATTCGAGAGGGACCAGATCAACAGCACCGCATAGCCCCCGAGGCTGGCTAGCTGCATTGCGGTCTCCAGCCGCTCGATGCGCCGATCGCTTTGGACCGTGTGGAGTTCCCCGAGGCGATCGATCCGGTTGGCACACCAGATGAACTCGCAGAAGAACACCAGGGTCACCAGATAGGAAAAGGCATACAGCCCGTCCAGCACGGTTAGATAGGGCAGCGACGGCAGCGACTCGCGATAGGCCTGCTGCATGAATACGAGCGTGAGCAGAATCACCGGCGGGATCGCTAACCGCTCGGAACTGAAGCTGCTGCGCAGGTTGGGTGTGAGCAGCATTACCACCATTGTGATCGCCAGCGGCAGCAACCACTTCACCAGTGATGCCCAGCCGATGGGTGTATAAAAAAGTTGCATCTCAACGTTTCCCTCTGCCATCACCAGGCTCCAGTCATTGAGCCGGTAGCCATCCATGTTTGTCTGACTACTCACACTGGAATTGCTTTTGTCGGCCTGCAGCCGAATGCGGAAGATGGGGCCAGAGGCCTCTGGCTCGCTGGGGTCAAATGGATAGGCTCGGACAGCACCATTCGCATGGCTAACCGGCACGATGCTCAGCCGCAGGGGCAGGGTGCCGAAGGGGTAGCCGCGGTAGTTGATCTTGTCGGAATAGAAATCGCCGTTGAAGCGGTAGTCGCGGCCAAGATTGGGACCGAGCTGGATCCAGCCACTGGCCGGCTCAAGAAGGGAGTTCCAGGGCTCCACCTGGTTTTGAAAACGGACCAGTTCCACCGGATCGATGCCGGCGGCCTGCAGTTTCTGCATCACCACCACCGGTGCCGATAGCCGTAGGGTTCCCTCCACGCTGTAGGTCTTATCCCGGGCCGAGAACTGGTGAACGTTGCCCACATCGAGCGCCACCTGCAGGCGCGCTGTGTTGCTGGGTTGTGACGCAGCCACGGCCAGGATCGCCAGCCAGGCCACGAGCAACAGGGACACCAGCCAAGTCAGCCATCGCCTCCCTCCGAACACCATTGCGTGTGGAGCAGGATGAGAGAGCTCACCGTACCGGTGTGATGGCAGCGCACGACATCGTTTCAGACGTGCTGGTGGTGGGCGGCGGCCCGGCGGCCCTCTGCATCGCAGCGGCTTTGGCCGGCGAGGGGCTGGCGGTGGTGCTGCTGGCCCCCCACGATCCGCGCGCACCGTGGCCCAACACCTACGGGATCTGGGGAGACGAGGTGGATGGCCTCGGCCTGGGACACCTGCTGGAGCACCGCTGGAGCCAAACCATGAGCTACTTCGGCGCCGGCGCTCCCAATCCAGCCGATCCAGCCAATGCGCCCACTCCCCACGGACGCGACTACGGCCTGTTCAACCGCGAGGCGCTGCAGCAGCACTGGCTCACGGCCTGTGAGCGTGGTGGCGTGCAGCTGCTGCAGGGCCAGGCTTCTGCTGTGCAGTTGATCGACGGAGGGGCGTCAAGCGAGCTCATCACTATGGAGGCTGCTCGGTATCGAGCCCGGCTAGTGGTGGATGCCACCGGCCATAAACCGGTTTTGGTGCAACGTCGCGATGAAGGCCCGGTGGCTGGTCAGGCTGCCTATGGAATTGTGGGTCGCTTCTCGGCGCCGCCAGTTGAGCCCGGCCAGTTTGTGTTGATGGACTACCGCTGCGATCACCTCAGCGCGGCGGAGCGCGCGGAGCCGCCTACCTTTCTCTATGCCATGGACCTAGGCGAGGGGCGCTTCTTTGTGGAGGAGACCTCCCTGGCCCTGGCGCCGCCTGTGTCCTACGCCACGCTCAAGCAGCGCCTCAAGCGGCGGCTGGCCCATCGCGGCGTCGCCGTGCTGGAGGTGGAGCACGAGGAGTTTTGCCTGTTTCCGATGAACCTGCCCCTACCGGATCTGGATCAGCCCGTGCTGGCCTTTGGTGGGGCTGCGGCGATGGTGCATCCGGCCTCCGGCTACCTGGTGGGGGCGCTGCTGCGCCGGGCGCCGGTGCTGGCGGCGGCGGTGGCGGACGGGCTGCGGGCTGAACCGGCCGCCGACTCGCTGCAGCTGGCCCAGGCGGGCTGGCAGGCGCTCTGGCCCCTGGAGCTGCGCCGCAAGCACGCCCTCTACCAATTTGGGCTGGAGAAATTGATGCGCTTCTCCGAGCCCCAGCTGCGGGCCCATTTCGCCACCTTCTTCGCCCTGCCCGAGGCCCAGTGGACCGGCTTTCTGGCCAACACCGCCAGCGTGCCGGAGCTGGTGGCGGCGATGCTGCGGCTGTTTGCCACGGCCCCCTGGAGCGTGAAGGCCGGGCTGATGGGCATGCGGGGCCGCGAGCTGGCGCTGGGCCTGCGCATGCTGGATCCCTAGATTTGTGCCTATGCCTGGACCGGCGCCGGCAGCCAATCAGCCGCATTCAGCAGGGGGAATAGCCCATCTTCGATGGCTATCGCCTTGAGCCATTTGGCGGGAAGCTCGGTGCCGTTTTCGATCGCATCCAGTAGGCGCCAGAAGCGATCCAGGTGGCGATGGATCCGCTCCTTGGCCAGCTCGGTGGTGGTGCCAGCCCGCAGGATGAAGCTCCAGTCGGAGCTTTGGGCCAGCAGCAGCTCCCGGCCTGCCTGGGTGAGCAGGTCTCGTTGGGCTGGGCTGCCAACGCCACGCTGCACCCGAGCCACCATGGCCTGGGAGGCCCGCTGCCACTCGGCCACCACCCAGGCGTTGGTCTCGTTTAGCCAGTAGTCGTGGTAGCCCCCTTGGCCCCAGCTGCTGGGGGAAGGGCGGCACACCTGCAGGGGGTCGCTGCCGTTTAGGGACTCCCGCAGCGTCACTAGGCGCACGCCGGCCTCCTTGGCCTGGCGAAACAGGGCCGCCAGAAACTGGGGCCCCTCAAACCACCAGTGGCCAAACAACTCGGCATCGAAGGGGGCCACCAGCAGGGGCCGGCGCTCCATCGAGCGGGCCAGGCCCGCCAGTTCGGTGGAGCGCCCTTCTAGGTAGGTGGCGGCATGCTCCTCGATTCGCTCGGCCGCAACTGCCGGTTCGTAGGGCTGTTTCTGGTCGAGGGGGCAGCCCTGGGCCGTGACCCGATGCAGCTTTAGGCCGAGGGGCCGGCGGCTGGCGATGGCATGGCTGGCTAGTTCACTGTCGGGCAGGTCCCAGCCCAGATCGCGGTGGAATTCCCGGTAGGCGCCGTCGCCGGGGTACCCCTCGCGCGCGCTCCACACCGGCAGGGTGGCACTGCTGTCTCGGCCGAAGAAGGCCGCCCCAGCCGGCGAGCAGATCGGTGCGAACACGCCGTAGCGGGGGCGGGGCATGGCGTGGAGCAGGCCGTGGGCATCGAGCACCGAGTAGCGCAGGCCGCAGTCCACCAGCTGCTGGTCGAGGCCTTCGTAGTAGGCGCATTCCGGCAACCAGATGCCTAGGGGGCGATCACCCAGCAGGCGTTCGTGCTCGCGAACGGCGGTAATCAGCTGGGCCCGCACCGCCTCCGGCACCTGGCGCAGTAGGGGCAGGTAGCCGTGGGTTGCCCCGCAGGTGATCAGGTCGAGCACCCCCTGTTGCTGCAGCCTGCGGAAGCGTGGAATCAGTTGCCCCTTGGCCTGACGCCACTGGCTCACCACCGCCTCGAGTTGGTCAGCTAGGTGGCTGGCGGCTGGGCCGAGGGCATGCGGGGCCTGGAGCAGCAGCTTCTGGCGGACGGCTATCCAGGCCAGAAAGCGGCCGTTTAGCTGGGGGTCGGCCAGCAGGGAGAGCAGGGTGGGTGAAATGCCGAGGGTGAGCCGGGGGTGCTGGCGCCGGTCGGCCGCGGCGGCCTCGAGCATCGCCAGCAGCGGCAAGTAGCACTCCTGCAGCGCTTGGAAATACCAATCCTCCTCCAGAGAACCGGGTTCGCTGGAGCGCACGTATGGCAGGTGCGCGTGGAGGACGAGGGCCAGATCGCCTGCGGTCATGACCATCCCGCGGTGAAGACACTGTAGGCATAGTGCCCGCTTACAATGAACTATCTCATAGTCATTCCGCCTAGAGGGGCTCCTTTATGGCCCGCGATCCCGGCCGCGTTCTGATCTTCGACACCACCTTGCGCGATGGCGAGCAGTCGCCTGGTGCCAGCCTGAACCTCGAGGAGAAGCTGGCGATCGCCCAGCAGCTGGCCCGCCTTGGTGTCGACATCATTGAGGCAGGCTTCCCCTTTGCCAGCCCCGGCGATTTCAAGGCCGTGCAGCGCATTGCCGAAACCGTTGGTACGCCCGAAGGGCCGGTGATTTGCGGCCTGGCCCGGGCAGCTGCCGGCGACATCAAGGCCTGCGCTAATGCGGTGGCGCCCGCTGCTAAGCGGCGCATCCACACCTTCATTGCCACCAGCGACATCCATCTCGAGCACAAGCTGCGCAAGAGCCGCGCCGAGGTGCTGGCGATCACCGCCGAGATGGTGGCCTACGCCCGCTCGTTAGTGGACGACGTCGAGTTTTCCTGTGAAGACGCCGGCCGCAGCGATCCGGAGTTCATGCACCAAGTGATCGAGGTGGCGATCAGCGCTGGCGCCACCACGATCAACATCCCCGACACCGTGGGCTACGCCACCCCGGCGGAATTCGGCGCCCTGATCGCCGGTATCAACGCCAGCGTGCCCAACATTGACCAGGCCGTGATCTCGGTGCACGGCCACAACGACCTGGGTCTGGCGGTGGCCAACTTCCTTGAGGCAGTGAAAAACGGCGCCCGCCAGCTGGAGTGCACGATCAACGGCATCGGTGAACGGGCCGGCAATGCCTCGCTCGAGGAGCTGGTGATGGCTCTGCATGTGCGGCGCAGCTACTTCAACCCTTTCCTGGGGCGGCCAGCCGAGAGCACCGAACCGCTTACTGGCGTGCGCACCGAGGAGATCACCAAGACCTCGCGGCTGGTGAGCAACCTCACCGGCATGGCGGTGCAGCCCAATAAGGCGATCGTGGGCGCCAACGCCTTTGCTCACGAATCGGGCATCCACCAGGACGGCGTGCTCAAGCATCGCCTCACCTACGAAATCATTGATGCCCGCACCGTTGGTTTGGCCGACAACCGCATCTCCCTGGGCAAGCTGAGCGGCCGCAGCGCTTTCCGGGCCCGGCTCGAGGAGCTGGGCTACACGCTCGAGCGTGAGGATCTCGACGATGCCTTCGCCCGCTTCAAGGAGCTGGCGGATCGCAAGCGGGAGATCAGCGACCGCGATCTTGAAGCGATCGTGAGCGAGCAGGTGCAGCAGCAGGATGGCGGCAGCTTCACCCTTAAAAGTGTGCAGGTGAGCTGTGGCACTGGCTTGCAGCCCACCGCCACGGTCACCCTGGTGACGGCGGATGGCGCCGAGCTCAGCGAGGCGGCGATCGGCACCGGGCCGGTGGATGCGGTGTGTCAGGCGCTTAATCGGCTGGCCCAGGTGCCCAACGAGCTGGTGGAATTTTCGGTGAAATCGGTGACCGAAGGCATCGATGCCATGGGCGAGGTGACGATTCGGCTGCGCCACCAGGGCGTGCTCTATTCGGGCCACGCAGCTGACACGGACATCGTGGTGGCCGCCGCCCAGGCCTTCGTCAACGCCCTCAATAGGCTGGTGGCCGGCGGGCGTCACCAGCCGCTGCACCCCCAGAAGGCTCCGCTGCCCGTAGTGGGCGACCTGCCCTTGGTGGGTCGGCCGCGGGTTTAATTAGGTGGGTTTAGGCAGCTGGCGGGCATGGCGTTTCAGCTTGGGATCACGCCCTGGACTGGGTGTGGTTTTTATTAATTAGCTAAGCCAAGACTAAGCTAAGCGCCAAAACACGACTCACCCGCCATGAGCCTGCCCCTCTCAGGACCGCGCCGCTCACGGCTCAGTGCCGCCGCCCAGCTGATTTTGCTGTTGCTGGTGGCCTTGGCGATGCTGGTGCCGCTGCTGTGGCTGGTGAGCACCTCGCTCAAGGGTCCGGCCGAGGACATTTTCACCAGCCCGCCAGCCCTCTGGCCCAGCCAGCCCAGCTTTGAGGCCTACAGGCGCCTTTTTAGCGACAACCCAATCGGCATATACCTGCTCAACAGCACGATTGTGAGTGGCCTGGCGGTGCTGGCCAATGTGCTCTTCTGCTCGCTGGCGGCCTATCCCCTGGCCCGCATGAATTTTCGCGGCCGCGGCCTGGTGCTGGCCCTAGTGGTAGCAACGATTTTGATCCCCTTTCAGGTGGTGATGATTCCGCTCTACCTGCTGATGGTGCAGATCGGCCTGCGCAACACCCTTTGGGCCCTGATCATTCCCCAGGCGGCCACCGCCTTTGGCATTTTCCTGCTGCGGCAGAGCTTTCTGGGGGTGCCGGTGGAGCTGGAGGAGGCGGCCCGTTGCGATGGTTGCACGCCGGTGGGGGAGTGGTGGAACGTGATGATTCCAGCGGCCCGGGCCGACCTGATCACCCTGGCGATGTTTGTGTTTATCGGCACCTGGAGCGATTTTCTCTGGCCCCTGGTGATCCTCGATGAGCCCCAGCTCTACACCCTGCCGCTTGGTTTGCAGCAGCTGGCCAGCAGCTTTTCGCTCGACTGGCGCCTGGTGGCGGCAGGAGCGGTGATTTCGATCCTGCCGGTGCTGGCGGTGTTTATCGGCCTGCAGCGATACATCCTGCCCAGCGCGGCCGGCGATGCGGTGAAGGGCTGAAAACCTGATCAGTTTGCAGTTGCAGGGGGACGCAGCGGCGGCAGGGGCGGCACTTCCAAAGGCAGCTCATCGGTTTTCGGGTCAGTCGCTTCGCTGGGGCGGGTTGCGCGCAACTTGCTGAGCTCGGCCCGCAGGTTGGTGGTTTCGCGGCTTAGCCCATCGATGCGGCTGCCTTTGCGCTCTACCGCCTGCAGCCGCTCCACGGTGGTGCGCAGCTGCTGTTCCAGGCCAGTGGTGCGATCAAGGGCCCGGCTGTTCTCCAACCCCTGCACCCGCTCCTGCAGCTGGCGGATCGTGTCGTTCTGCTGGCGGGATTTACCCACGATCACCAAAAAAAGCACCACCAGCATTGCCGTGACGCCGGCCTGCAGCCAGGGCACCCAGGCGAGAGAAGCGCCGTTGGGGCTGGCTTCGGTGCTGATCGCGGCTCGGTCAGGGGCTGGGGTCATCAAGGCAAACGGCTATTTCTGCCTAGATGCTGGCGGGCAGAAGGACTTTTGTCAGGGGTGGCGGGGGGATTGGCAGGTGGTTTGCAGGCAGGAGGCGCCAGCCTGGCGCACTTTTAAGAACCGGAACCACACCCGGCCCATCACTGGCAGCTTGCACAGTGGCTGACGGCTGTGCGCTTTTCCCCTAGAAGATGAGTGAATCTTCAAGCATTTGAGGTCACTCGCGCCAGATTGCTCTATTTTGATTTCATTGGTGTGTCCGTTTGCTCAGGGGCCATCAATTTTATTACAATTATTTGCTGCACCTGTGATCTCCAGCCAGGCTCGTTCTTCTGCAAATTCTTCTGCAAAAGTTGCACTTATCACCGGCATCACCGGGCAAGACGGCTCCTACCTAGCCGAGCTGCTGCTGGAGAAGGGCTACGTGGTGCATGGCATCAAGCGCCGCGCCTCCTCGTTTAATACCAGCCGGATTGATCATCTGTATCAAGATCCCCATGAGAGTGATCCGAGGCTGAGCCTCCACTACGGCGATCTCACCGACAGCACCAACCTGATCCGGATCATCCAGCAGGTGCAGCCCGATGAGATCTACAACCTCGGTGCCCAGAGCCATGTGGCGGTGAGCTTCGAGGCGCCGGAATACACCGCCAACAGCGACGCCTTGGGAACGCTGCGGATCTTGGAGGCGGTGCGGATGCTGGGCCTCAGCGCCAAAACCCGGATTTATCAGGCCAGCACCAGCGAGCTCTACGGCCTGGTGCAGGAGACCCCCCAGAAGGAAACCACGCCCTTTTATCCGCGTAGCCCTTATGGGGTGGCCAAGCTTTACGCCTACTGGATCACGGTTAATTACCGCGAGGCCTACGGGATGTATGCCTGCAACGGCATCCTGTTCAACCACGAGAGTCCGCGGCGCGGCGAAACGTTTGTGACCCGCAAGATCACCCGCGGCATGGCCCGCATCAACGAAGGCCTGGAGGATTGCCTCTATATGGGCAACCTCGATTCGCTGCGCGATTGGGGCCACGCCAGGGATTATGTGGAGATGCAGTGGCGGATGCTGCAGCAACCCGGCACCCCGGAAGACTTCGTGATCGCCACGGGGCGCCAGGAATCGGTGCGGCGCTTCATTGAGCTGGCCGCCGCCGAGCTGGGCTGGGGCGCAATTGAATGGCAGGGCAGCGGCATAGAAGAGGTGGGCCGGCGCAGCACAGGCGAAGTGGTGGTGCGGATTGATCCGCGCTACTTCCGCCCAGCTGAGGTGGAAACGCTGCTGGGCGATCCCACTAAGGCCCACGAGAAGCTGGGCTGGACGCCCACCACCACCCTTGAGCAGCTGGTGGCCGAAATGGTGGCGGCTGACAAGGAGGAAGCCCGCAAGGAGGCGATCCTGCGCCTGAAGGGCTTCAATGTGGTGGGCTCGATGGAAAACCCACCCACCAATCCCTCGGCCGTGGCCGCAGCTGGAGACAAGGGCTGATGAAAATGTTGATCAGCCCCGCTGACCGTATCTTCGTGGCGGGCCACCGCGGCATGGCCGGCAGCGCCATTTGCCGGGCCCTGCAGCGCGCCGGCTATGGCGATCCAGCCCAGGGGGGTGCCATTCTCACTGCTGCGCGCTCCGAGCTGGATCTGCTCGATGCCCAGGCGGTGCAGCGCTGGTTTGGCGAGCACCAGCCCACGGTGGTGGTGCTGGCGGCGGCCAAGGTGGGCGGCATCCACGCCAACAGCACCTATCCAGCCGATTTCCTGCTGGACAACCTCAAGATCCAAACCGCTGTGATCGAAACGGCCTGGCGCTCCGGGGTGCGCCGCTTGCTGTTCCTGGGCAGCAGCTGCATCTACCCGAAGTTTGCCGAGCAGCCGATCCGGGAGGAAGCCCTGCTCACAGGGGCGCTGGAGCCCACCAATGAGTGGTATGCCATCGCCAAAATCGCCGGCCTGAAGCTCTGTGCGGCCCTGCGGCGGCAGCACGGCTTTGATGCGATCAGCCTGATGCCCACCAATCTCTACGGGCCCGGCGACAACTACCACCCCACCAACAGCCACGTGCTGCCCGCCCTGATCCGCCGCTTCTGCGAGGCCGCCGAGGCCGGCGCGGCCAGCGTCACCTGCTGGGGCACGGGCACGCCGCTGCGGGAATTTCTGCACGTAGACGACTTGGGCGAGGCCTGCGTGTTTGCCCTGGAGCACTGGCAGCCCGGCCCCGAGGAGATCCAGCACCTCAATGTGGGCACGGGGGTGGACCTCACTATCCGAGAGCTGGCGGAAGCGGTGGCGGCCGCCACGGGCTTTGGCGGCGAGATCCGCTGGGACTCGAGCCAGCCCGACGGCACCCCGAAAAAACAACTCGATGTGGGCCGCCTTGCTGGCCTGGGCTGGCGGGCGCGGATCCCCCTAGCCGCAGGCTTGAAAGCCACGGTGGCGGCCTTTCGGGGCCCGCCATAACGGACCTTCAGCATTCAGCAGCAGTTTATTGTCAATGTCGCTATCCCCAGGTTGCGGCGTCCCCCCTAGCTTTTTATGCCCGCCTCCCTGCCCCGCAACCTGATCACCGGCGGCGCCGGTTTTGTTGGCTCGCACCTGGTGGACCGGCTGCTGGAGGCCGGCGAGGAGGTGATCTGCCTAGACAACTTTTTCACCGGCCGTAAGGCCAACATCGCCCAGTGGATTGGCCACCCCCGCTTTGAGCTGATCCGCCACGACGTCACCGAGCCGATCAGCCTGGAGGTGGACCGGATCTGGCATCTGGCCTGCCCGGCTTCGCCGGTGCACTACCAGCACAACCCGATCAAGACCGCCAAAACCAGCTTCCTTGGTACTTACAACATGCTCGGCCTGGCGCGGCGGGTGGGGGCGCGGCTGCTGCTAGCTAGCACTAGTGAGATCTATGGCGATCCGGAGGTGCACCCCCAGCCGGAGAGCTACCGGGGCTGCGTGAACACGATCGGTATCCGCAGCTGCTACGACGAGGGCAAGCGCATTGCCGAAACGCTGTGCTTCGACTACCGGCGCATGCACGGGGTCGAGATCCGGGTGGCGCGGATCTTCAATACCTATGGTCCAAGGATGCTGCCCGATGATGGCCGGGTGGTGAGCAACTTCATCGTGCAGGCCCTTAAAGGCGAGCCGCTTACGCTTTATGGCGATGGCAGTCAGACCCGTTCTTTTTGCTACGTGGATGATCTGGTGGAGGGCCTGATCCGGCTGATGAATGGGGCCCATACCGGTCCGATCAATATCGGCAACCCTGGCGAATTCACGATCCGCCAGCTGGCCGAGCTGGTGCGCTCGCGGATCAACCCGGAGCTACCGCTCACCTGTGAACCGCTGCCGGCCGATGACCCGCTGCAACGCCAATCGGTGATCGAGCTGGCGCAGCAGGAGCTGGGCTGGCAGCCCACGGTGCCGCTGGAGCAGGGCTTGGAGCCCACGATCGCCTACTTCCGCGAGGCGCTCATCGCATGATTCGCTCCATCTGCTGCATCGGCGCCGGCTATGTGGGCGGGCCCACGATGGCGGTGATCGCCGATCGCTGCCCCCAGATTCAGGTCACGGTGGTGGACCTCAACGCCGAGCGCATCGCCGCCTGGAACGATCCCGATCTCAGCAGGCTCCCCGTCTATGAACCGGGGCTAGATGCGCTGGTGGGCCGGGCGCGGGGCAGCAATCTGCATTTCACCACGGCGGTGGAGGCGGCGATCGCCGGCGCCGACATGGTGTTTCTCTCGGTGAACACCCCGACCAAAACCAAGGGCGTGGGTGCCGGCCAAGCCAGCGACCTGCGCTGGATCGAAGCATCGGCCCGCCAGGTAGCCGCCTGCGCCCAGGGCCACACGATCGTGGTGGAAAAGAGCACCCTGCCGGTGCGAACTGCTGAAACGGTTCAAACGATCCTTAGCGCCGTGCCAGCGGCCGAGGGCAAAACGTTCTCAGTGCTCTCCAATCCGGAGTTTCTGGCGGAGGGCACGGCGATCGCCGATCTGCAAGCGCCGGATCGGGTGCTAATCGGCGGTGAAGATCCAGCGGCGATCGAGGCGCTGGCGGCTATCTACGGCCAGTGGGTGCCGGCAGAACGGATCCTGCGCACCAATCTCTGGAGCTCAGAGCTCTCCAAGCTCACCGCCAACGCCTTTTTGGCCCAGCGCATCAGCTCGATCAATGCGATCGCGGCGTTGTGTGAGGCCACCGGCGCTGATGTGGGCGAGGTGGCCCGGGCGATCGGTGCCGACAGCCGCATCGGGGCCAAGTTTCTCAAGGCCGGTCCGGGTTTTGGCGGCAGCTGCTTTCAGAAAGACATTCTCAATTTGGTGTACCTCTGCGGCCACTACGGCCTGCACGAGGTGGCGGCCTACTGGCAGCAGGTGGTGGCGCTCAACAGCTGGCAGCAGCAGCGCATCGCCCGCCTAGTGGTGAATCGTTTGTTTGGCACCGTGAGCGGCAAGCGCATTGGAGTACTGGGCTTTGCCTTTAAAGCCGACACCAACGACACGCGCGAATCCCCGGCGATCCGCATCTGCCGGGATCTGCTCGAGGAGGGGGCGGTGCTGCTGATTATGGATCCCAAAGTGAGCGAACGCCAGCTGGCAGATGATCTGGGTCAGCCCGCGGGAGATGGCAACGACGCTGGCTCGGGGAGCTGGCACCAGGTGCACGACGTGCAGCAGGCGGCCCGCGGCGCCGATGCCCTGCTGCTTCTCACCGAATGGCAAGCGTTTGCCCAGATCGACTGGGCGGCGGTGGCGGCGCTGATGAGGCGGCCAGCCTGGCTGTTCGATGCGCGGGCGCGGGCCGACGCGGCGGCGGCCCGAGCGGCGGGGCTGCAGGTGTGGACCGTGGGCGAGGGCTGATCGAGCGGCTAGTTCGCAACGCCTACTCAGCAGCTGTGCTGAAATCTGTACAGACCGTACAGATTCAGACAGTATGTAATCGTTAATGCAAAGGCTTCCCTGCAGCCTGAATGACTCACAATCGGGTGCTGCCATCACGCCAGCATGAGTGATTGAGACGACTATATCAATATTTAACGATATCAATGGTCCTTGGGGTTTGAGTATTCGTCCTCTGGTTTGTTGTTTGTAGATCTCGCAGGCTCTCGGCTCGGCAATGTGGGCGTTGTTGTACGGCCATTGAATGCTCCGGGTCATGTGCCGGCGCCCGTATCGATTCTTGGGGCAGCAGTGGCATTTGGCTATAACCTACATGAAGGCTTGATGAGCAATTGAGCCTTGGCGAGCAAGACCGATTAGATTGGGGCCAATAAAACTTTTTCAGGCGATGAGTTCATCCAGGCGGCGTCGCTCCAGCCGCAGCTCACGCAAAGGGTTGAGCTCTAAGCGGAGCACCAGCCAAGAGTTGCAGAAGAGACCAAGCCGTCGCGGCTGGTGGCGTTCGTTGCTCAGGCAGATGAACCGCCTCAATCCTTTCAAGATCCTGGCGGCGGTGTTACGGCCGAAGGATCCGGGAAAACGCAGCCGCCGCGAGCTGGTGGCACTGAGGTTGCGGCTGGTGAGCTACACGCTCTTCTTAGTTATGGCCACTTCGGTTGTGATGAACAGCTTGCCGTTGCAGCTGGGGTCAGCGGATTGGTATCTGCGGGCGATGGCCAGCCTGGCTGGCAGCAGCTCGCTGCTGATCGGCGCCTTGGGCTTGGGGGAGGTGGCGCTGTATCTAGCACCCAATGGGCGGGAGAGCGAAAAGATGGCTGGGCTACTGAAAAGGGTTAGCCGCCTGGGTTTCTGGTTGGTGGTGGCGCTGCTGCCACTGCAGCTGATGACGGCGGGCTGGGTAGCGCCCCTCCGAGTGGTGTAACTCAGGAGGTCCTGTGACCCTTTCCGGAGGGTGAACAGGAGCAGTCAG
>NZ_JBSYHW010000036.1:0-25807 GCF_056108345.1 Cyanobium sp. NIVA-CYA 375
ATCCGCTCATGGCGCTACCCTTAATCAAGGCCGCCTGAATGGCAGCCAAGGAGTGACAACTTTCCTGAAAGTCACCGGGGGGAGGCGTTAAAGGTCGATGAGCGCGTTCATCCTGTTTTTCAGCGCGGCCCCCTTCATGAGCTGGGAATTCACCGAAGATGCGGCCTTTCTGGCCCTCTGCGACGCGTACAAAGAAAGCGGTGAACCATCCGCCATGGAATTCCTCGCCCACGGCGAAGGGGCGTTCCATTTTCAGGAACTCACCCAGAACGCCGCCGGCGAAGGCATCGACCTGAGCGACTCCTCCGAACTGGAGGAGTTTCAGCAGCAGGTGATCGACGCCCTCGAAGAGCTGTGCAGCTAGCGCTTAGGAGTAGAAAAAAGCTATCTCTTTGGCTTTGAGACCATCCCAGCCGGCGGCCTTGAGTCGGGCATCAAGGTCGTCTTGGTCGAAATGCTTCGAGCCTGTCTTGACGATGCGATTGCGCATCGACTTCTTGACGCCGCTGCGAGCCCGCTGGCTTTCCAGATCCATCACCTCCGTGTAAAGGGCAACCATTTCGGGAGGGATCGGGGTGCCATCAAGGTCAATGCCCGAGGCGATTGCGGCATCAACGCCGCCTGGACCGGCAATGGCCATAGCCGTTTTGCAAGGTGATTGACCAGGCTAGAAGCCGCCGCCCCCCTGCTCAGGCTGAGAAGTAACGGGCTTGGCTATGCAGGGCCACCAGGGCAGTGGTGCTCTGCTCAGGTTCGAGTTGGTCGCTCTCATCCATTGACAGACCAATCCGCTCAGCACCGAGCCAGGCGAGCTGCTGGCGGGAGTCGGCAACGTTTGGGCAGGCGGGGTAGCCAAAGGAGTAGCGGCTACCGCGATAGCGCTGGGCCAGCACATCTCGCAAGGGCATCGCAGTCGGATCGGCAAAACCAAGCTCCCGCCGAATTCGGGCGTGCACCCATTCGGCCAGTGCTTCAGCCATCTGGACCCCCAGTCCGTGGAAATAGAGGTAATCGGTGTATTGATCGGCTTTAAAAAGCTGCTGGGCAAAGCTGGTGGCGCCTTCGCCCATGGTCACGGCCTGCATCGGTAACACATCAGTTGGCGATGCAGAGCCATCGGCTCCGATCGATAGATCTCGGTAGAAATCGGAGATGCAGTAGCGGTTGCCAGATCGCTGCCGCGGCAAATCGAACCATCCCAATTGATGATCCCGCTGGGCCGGATCGAACACAACCACGGCATTGCCACTACGGCCGCAGGGGAAATAGCCGTAGGCCAGCCGCGGTGACAGGAGGCCCTCCTCGAGACAGCGCCCCATCCAGTGCTGCAGCACCGGCTCCGCCTTATCGGCCAGCATCGCTTCGTAGTCGTCACGGCTCTGTTGCTGGGTCTTACGCAACTGCCACTGGCCAGCAAACAGGGCGCTGCGATCAAGGTAGGCAAAAACCTCCTGCAGATCGATCTCCTGCTCCGTCAAAACATTGCTACCCCAAAAAGGGGGCACAAGGGCAGGTTCTTCGGCTACAACCGCGGAGCGCTGATCGTTTGGCTCGATGCTGGTTACGACAGCTGCCGCAGTCGTCGCAGCAGCTGGTGGATTGTCGACACCAGGATCGGCAGGCGTTGGCGCTGAAGACTCCGGGGCAGCCAAGCCAAGACCATCAGGGATTGGTCCAAGGAAGCCCTGCAGGTCGTCCCAGGAATCAACAGCCTTCGCCTCCATCAGCGCATCCATAAAGCGCAAGTCAGCAAAAGCGTCGCGGCCGTAAATCACCTGGCCGCGATAGACGGCGCGGCAATCGCCATTGACAAATCTGGGAGTAAGAGCGGCTCCGCCTAATATCACCGGTACGGCAATGCCAGCCACATTAAAGGCTTCCAGATTGTCTTTCATAAAGGCAGTCGACTTCACCAGCAGACCACTCATGGCGATGCAATCGGCCTGATGCTGCCGCTGGGCATCGATGATCGCCTCGCAGCTCTGCTTAATGCCTAAATTAACAACCTCATAACCATTATTAGTAAGAATAATATCTACAAGATTTTTGCCAATATCATGCACGTCTCCTTTGACAGTGGCGATCAAAAATTTACCCTTGGCTGAGCTTTCTCCCTCAGCTGTTTCCATGTGAGGCTCAAGATGAGCTACCGCCGCCTTCATGGTTTCGGCGCTCTGAAGCACGAAGGGCAACTGCATTTGGCCGGAGCCAAAGAGTTCGCCCACCACCTTCATGCCATCGAGCAGGAAAGTGTTGATGATCTGCAGCGGCGGGTAGGTAGCCAGCGCTTCGTTTAGGGAGGCATCGAGACCGATGCGCTCACCATCAATGATGTGCTGCTTTAGCCGCTCCTCCACCTTCAGGTCGGCGAGAGAGGGACCAGAGGCCCTGGCCTCTTTGGCACTCACCCCTTCAAACATGGTGGTGAGCACGGTGAGCGGGTCGTAGCTGCAAATAGCACCCGGCTCATTGGTCTCAAAGCGACGCCGGTCGTAGATCAGATCGCGGCATATCTGCTGATGCTCTGGACTGATCTTTGCCAGGGGCAGAATCTTGGCAGGGCTAATGATCGCCGCATCCATGCCGGCTTCGCAGCAGTCGTGCAGGAACACCGAATTGAGCACAATCCGGGCCGCCGGCGACAGGCCGAAACTCACGTTGCTGACGCCCAGCACCACATGAACCCCTGGTAGGTCGGTGCGAATGCGGCGAATTGCCTCAATTGTGGCCGCACCGTTGAGCCGATCTTCCTCAATGCCCGTGGATATAGGAAGGGCTAGGGGGTCGTAGAAAATCTCGTGAGCTGGAATTCCAAACTCAACCGCATCGCGATAGGCGCGCTGGGCGATTGCAAACTTGCGCTCGGCTGTGCGTGCCATGCCCTCTTCATCGATGGTGCCAACGACCACCCCGGCGCCATAGGCCTTGGCCAGCTCCAGCACCTTGAAGAAACGCTCATCCCCATCTTCGTAGTTGGTGGAATTGAGGATGCATTTACCACCGGACACCTTGAGCCCGGCCTCCATCTTCTGCCACTCGGTGGAGTCAAGCATCAACGGCAGGTTGACGTTGGTGACAAGACGGCTCACCAGCTCATGCATGTCCCGTTCACCATCGCGACCGACGTAATCGACGTTGACGTCGAGCACGTGGGCATTCTCCTTCACCTGACCCCGCGCCACTCCCACCAGGCCATCCCAATCCTCCTCAGCTAGCAGCTCGCGCACTTTCTTGCTGCCGCTGGCGTTAAGCCGTTCACCAATGATCAGGAAGGAATTGTCCTGGTGGTAGGGCGTGGTGCTGTAGATCGAGGCCGCGGCAGGCTCACCCTGCAGCAGGGGGCGGGCGTGCTGGGTCTGGGGGGTGCGCACCGGTCGAGCAGCTGGATGCAGCTCGGCTGCCAATTCGGTCAATGCGGCGATGTGGGCAGGGGTGGTGCCGCAGCAGCCACCTATAACCTGCACGCCTAGATCTTCAACGAAGTGCAGCAACTGCATCTTCATTTCGAGCGGGGTCAAGCGGTAGTGGGCTACACCGCCAATGTTTTCTGGCAGGCCGGCATTGGGGATACAGCTCACCACAAACGGACTGTGCTCACTCAGGTAGCGGATGTGCTCCTTCATCTGCTCCGGTCCCGTGGCGCAGTTGAGCCCCAGCACATCAATCGGGAATGGCTCCAGGATCGCCACCACAGCAGCTATGTCGGAGCCGACCAACATCGTGCCGGTGGTCTCCATCGTCACGCTCACCATCAACGGACGCCGCTGGCCGGTCTTGGCGAAGGCGTCCTCAATGCCCTGCAGGGCCGCCTTGATCTGCAGCACGTCCTGGCAGGTCTCGACGATAAATAGATCCACATCTCCCGCCAGCAGCCCTTCGGCCTGCTCAGCAAACGATGCCTTCATCGTGTCGAAGTCGATGTGCCCCAAGGTCGGCAGCTTGGTGGTCGGCCCCATGGAGCCAGCCACGAAGCGCGGCTTGTCTGGGGTGGAGTAGGCAGCGGCAACTTCACGGGCCAGCTCTGCTGCCCGCTTATTGAGTGCAAAGGTCTGGTCGGCAATGTCGTATTCAGCCAGCACCAGCGAGGTAGCCCCGAAGGTGTCGGTTTCGATCACATCGCAGCCAGCCTCCAAAAACTGGCGATGCACTGCCTGCACCGCATCGGGGCGCGTGAATACAAGGTTTTCGTTGCAGCCCTCAAGGGCAGCGCCGCCGAAATCATCGGGGCCCAGGTCCATCAGCTGCAAGGAGGTGCCTGTGGCACCGTCAAACACCAGAACAGGGCGCTCAGGCCCATGCAGGCGATCTAGAAAGCCCATCCGCTGAACCACCTGAGGTGCTATTGCTGCATTCATGTTGCTCAACTGTCTACGCGTATCCGTGTCACCCAGTTGTCATAGGCGGAATCACGGCCTTCCGTGATTGCCGTTAGACGCTCACGAATCGCATTCATTATGGGCCGCTGGCCAGGCATGTCGGTGGTCTCCACCCGGCGCACTGGGGTGACCTTGGCGGCGGTGCCGCTGAGGAACACTTCATCAGCTACAAACAGCTCGCTCTTATCGACAGGACGCTCCAGGGTGGGAATGCCCATGGCCTGGGCCAGTTCCAGCACGCTGGCGCGGGTGATGCCTTCAAGGATGTCCTGATCAACCCCAGGGGTGATCAATACACCATCTCGAACAATAAAAAGATTCATGCCGCTGGCTTCACTTACCTTGCCGCGACTGTTGAGCAGCAGGGCCTCATCAAAACCGCTTTTGACGGCTTCCGTCTTCGCCAGGGAGCTGGTGATGTAAGCGCCGCTGATCTTGCCGCGCAGGGGCAGGGAACGGTCTTCCTGGCGGGTCCAGGAGGAGATGCGACAACTCACACCCTCAGGGGATAGATAGTCGCCCAGCTCGAGCCCGTAAATCAGAAAATCAGTCTCAATGTTGTGAAGCCGCGGTGCGATACCTAAATCACTGGTGTAAACGAAGGGCCGCAGATAAACAGGGCAGGTGGGTTTGTTGGCCCGCAGAAAGGTAACGATCGCATCGTGAATGGTCTGTTCGGGGAGCTCCGTGAGCAACAGCCGGGCACTTTGGCTGAGCCGGCGGGTGTGGCGATCGGCGCGGAAAAGCAGGATCTCAGCCGGGTCGCTGGGATTGGGCAGGGCCCGCATGCCGCCAAAGGCTGCAGTGCCGTAGTGGAGGGCGTGGGTGGCCACCGACAGGGTGGCTTCGGCAAAGGGCACGCATCGGCCACCGAACCAGGCGTAGGGCAGGAACTGGTGCATGGTGAGGGCGAAGCGGGCGGTGCTGGCGCGGCGGCCTGGGGCCGGAATGAACCGATCTTCTCACCGCAGCAAGCAGGATGGGGCGATGCATCGCTTGGCATCGATACCTGGGGGAGGAGCAGCAGCCGATATCGGCGCCTTGGTGGAGCAGCCTGCCGCGCCTGTGCTGCTGCTCAGCAGTGCTGACACCGACCTACTGGCCATTGACCAGCTGCTTGAGCGGGAACCCCAGCTGCTGACAGCCGAGCTGCGCGGCCTAAACCTGGCGGCCCTGGCCCACCCGGCCCAGATCGACCACTACCTCAATTTCACGGTGCGCCACGCCCGGCTGGTGGTTGTGCGGTTACTGGGGGGAAGGGGCCACTGGAGTTATGGCTTGGAGCAGCTCCAGAACTGGGCAGGCTTAGCTCCAGGGCGCCAACTGCTCGTGCTGGCGGGCACGGCCGATGAGGAGCAGGTGCTAGCGGGGCTGGGCACCGTTGATCCTGAATTAGCAATCGGCCTGGCCCGCTGCCTGCGGGAGGGGGGACCCGCCAACCTGCGCCAACTGCTACGGGCTTTGCAGGGTCTGCTCGAAGGTCGGTCCCCAGCGCCGCCACGAGCCGAGCCCCTCGCCGATCCACTAGCCCATGATTGGCAGCAGGAGAAAGGCCCTCGCGTAGGCGTGATCGCCTATCGGGCCCTGCTACAGGCCGGTGACCTGGCCCTGATGGATGCCACCCTGCTGGCCCTGCGCCAGGCGGGACTATGCCCGCGGGCACTGTGGGTAAGCGGCCTACGGGATGGGGCGGTACAGCGGGGTGTGGCTGACCTGCTGCAGCGGGAAGCAGTCCAAGCCGTGTTGTGCAGCACCTCCTTTGCCTCTGTGCAGTTTGAGGAGGCAGGCCTAGGGGCGCCGCTATGGGAGCAACTTGGTGTGCCGGTGCTGCAGCTGCTTTGCAGTAGCCAGCCCCGCAGCCGCTGGCAGACCAGCAGCATCGGCTTAGGCCCAACCGACCTCACCCTCCAGGTGGCCTTACCAGAGTTGGACGGGCGGCTCACTACCCGCATTGGCGCTTTTAAGGAGACCGTGGGCGCCAGCGAGCGTCTGGCCTCGGCCCTGCAGCGCTACCAACCGGATCCGGAACGGCTGGCCTGGATCGCCCAGCTCTGTGCCAACTGGATCCGCCTGCGCCAAACCCCAGCTGCCGAAAGGCGCGTTGCGCTTGTGCTGGCCAACTACCCAACCCGCAACAGCCGCCTCGCCAATGGCGTCGGACTCGATACGCCGGCCTCAACGGCCTTGATGGTGCAGTGGCTTGCCGGGGCTGGCTACAAGTTGCAGGGCCCACTGCCTGTTGATGGCGAGGCCCTGATCCAGATGCTGCTGGCTGGACGTAGCAACGATCCGGAAAGCGAGCACAGACCCGCCCTGACCCTGCTGCCTCTTGCCACATACCAGGCCTGGTATGCATGCCTCCCCAGCGAGGGCCGCCAAAGGCTCGAGGCGGTGTGGGGACCGCCTGAACTCGATGTCGCTCTGGTTAGCGCTGCCGGAGCTGCAGCCGGCTTCCCGATCCGTGGTCTGCAGCTCGGCCACGTGAGCGTGTTGATCCAGCCTGACCGCGGCTACGACAGGGATCCGACCCTCAGCTATCACAGCCCCGACCTGCCTCCCACCCACGCCTACCTGGCCCAATACCTCTGGCTGCGTCAGGAGTTTGGCGCCCATGCGGTGGTGCATGTGGGCAAGCACGGCAACCTGGAATGGCTGCCTGGCAAGGGATTGGGGCTGTCCGCCAGCTGTTTTCCGGAGTGGGCCCTGGGGCCGCTGCCACACCTTTATCCCTTCATCGTCAACGATCCCGGCGAGGGTTCCCAGGCCAAGCGCCGCAGCCAGGCGGTGATCCTCGATCACCTGACGCCACCCCTCGGACGGGCAGGCCTGCATGGGGCCCTGCAGCGACTTGAGGTGCTGCTGGATGAGTATTGGGAAGCCTGTCAGCTCGGCAGTGAACGGGCCGGCCCCCTGCGCCAGACCCTGGCCGAGCAGCTCGAGAACCTGGAGCTACCCCTCAGCGACGGCGCGGAGCTTGATGTCCGGCTCGATGCTGCCGATGGCTACCTCTGCGAGCTCAAGGAGGCCCAGATCCGCCTGGGGCTCCACACCTTCGGCACCCTGCCGGAGCCCGGTCGGCTGGCGGAGCTGCTGCTCTGCCTTGCCCGCTGTCCGTTGGCGGCGCAACCCGGCCTCACCCAGGCCCTGGCGCAAGACCTGCAGCTCAGCTTCGACCCCTGGGGCGATGAAGACAGCACGCCCCTGGGCCAGCCAGACCAGCAACGGCTCCAGGCCGCCTTTGGCGGAGAGCTACCGCGCCTGGTGGGAGATGGGGTTGCGCTGTTGGAGGCGCAAGCACTGACCCTGGTGGAGCAGGAGCTGGCCGGTAAGCAACAAAGCCAAGCCAAGCCTTCGCCAATGCCTGGACCCAGGCTGCAGCAGGCGCTGCAGCACCTGCGCCAGGCCCTGCTGCCCCCCCTACTGGCCTGTGGCCGCGCCGAGCGCGAAGCCTTCCTGCGGGGCCTGGAGGGGGAGCGCATTGCCGCAGGACCCTCCGGCGCCCCCAGCCGCGGCCGGCCAGACCTGCTGCCGACGGGGCGCAATTTTTACAGCGTCGACCTGCGCGGGCTACCCACCGAAGCGGCCTGGGACCTGGGCCGCCGCAGCGCCGAATTGCTGCTGGAACTGCACCTTCAGGAGCAGGGGGAGCACCTGGGCAACTTGGCCCTATCGGTGTGGGGCACGGCAACGATGCGCAATGGCGGCGAAGACATCGCCCAGGCCCTGGCCCTACTTGGAGTGAGACCGATTTGGGATGGACCCACCCGCCGCATGGTGGATCTGGAGGTGATTCCCCTCAGCCTGCTGGGCCGTCCGCGGGTGGACGTCACCCTGCGCATCTCAGGACTGTTCCGCGACGCCTTCCCCCAGCTGGTGGGGTGGGTTAACCGGGCCACTGAACTGGTAGCCGCTCTAGCCGAACCAGAGGCAGACAACCCCCTCGCCGCCGCCTACCGCCGCGAAGGCCACAGCGCCCGCGTCTACGGTTCAGCGCCAGGGGCCTACGGGGCAGGTCTGCAGGGTCTGATCGACAGCGGCCACTGGGAGGAGCGGGCTGACCTGGGCGAGGCTTTTTTGAACTGGAGCAGCTGGCGTTACGACAGCCAGGCCGGGGCTGCTGGGCAGGCTGGGATCGAAGCCCAGGCCGACCGGAGCGGCCTGGAGCAACGGCTCAAGGCGGTTCAGGTGGTGTTGCACAACCAGGACAACCGGGAGCACGACCTGCTCGACTCCGACGACTACTACCAGTTTCAGGGAGGCTTAAGTGCTGCGGTGGAGCGGGTCTCAGGCCAGCGCCCGGCACTTTGGTTTGGCGACCATTCCCGAGCTGCCCGGCCCCGGCTGCACCGGCTGGAGCGGGAATTTGACAAGGTGCTGCGCAGCCGCGTGCTCAACCCCCGCTGGATCGAAGCGATGAGAGGTCACGGCTACAAAGGCGGCTTCGAAATGGCTGCCAGCCTCGATTATTTGTTTGCCTACGACGCCAGTACCGGCCGAGTGCCTGACTGGGGCTACGGCGCCATCTGCGACCAGTGGCTCGGGGATCAGACAGTGCGTGATTTTCTGGTGCAGAGCAATCCCTGGGCCCTGCGCGACATGGCCGAACGGCTACTGGAAGCCCACAACAGGGGCCTGTGGGAAGGGGCACAAAAAAACCAGCTGGAGCAGTTGCGCCAGCTGGTTCTTGATAGCGAAAGTCTGATTGAGCAGCGCTAAGGCAACCAAGAAGCCGGCATGCTCAACCTTTCAATTCTCTGCTCATGCGCTTGAAGGGATCAATGTCGCCAGCTTTGCCGCTGGCCTGCTGGCTGATCTGGGGCTGCGACCTTGCCATTGCAGCGGCCTGGGCCTGAGCCTGAGCTTGAGACTGCTCCTGCTCCTGCTTGATCGCTGCGTTACCACCAGGCACGTTCACCCCTAGGGCAGAACCTTTCATGCGCTGATCAAGCTCCGCCTGGGACATGGTTTGGGCGAAGGTCTTCTTAACTGGTTTTGGCACACCACGGGTGAGATCAAAGGCTGGTTCAGGCTGGCTGGTCTGCCCACCCAAGCCATCAGAGACCCGCTCCAGCCGCGACTCCATCGAAGCCACCTCTGCCACCATCTCCTTGTTGCCGGGGCTGTCAGCCGTGCCCGGGAAGGTGCGGCGAATGGTGTTGGAGCGCCGCATGTAATCAACGTTGCCCATGCTGCTGGAAGCGTCGGCGTCCAGGAAGAAGGTCTCAACCTCCTTTTTCGGTTGGGGGGTTTTCGCGGGGGCGGGGTTGCCGGCGCGGGTGGCGAACAGGCGATCAAATAAACCCATCGACTGCTAGGGGTAAGCGTCAGGAAACCCTAGCGGCCAAGAAGGGCTAGTCCATGGGTATCGGTACCGCAACTCATCAAAAGGCCACGTTGCTGCAACTCGGCGGCGATCGCCTCGCACACCAGCGGTGTTGGTGTCCAACGCGGCTGCATCTGGTAGTCGTACCAGGCCTCGGCGCCATCAAAACCGAGACGATCGGCGGCGGCGATCAATCGCTGGAAGGGCAGGCGGTAGCGGGCGGGATGGGCAAGCAACAGCAGTCCCCCCGCTTGGCGCCCCGCTTCCAACACCGCCCCAGCCTGGAGCGCGGGCCCCACCAGGGCCCGGCCCTGCAGGTAAGGCTCAAGGCTGGGGTGATCGGCATCAAAACCAAGAACCAGCACATGCACCAAACAACCCTCGAGCAAGCAGCTGATTTCCACCCCTCGCCAGAAGCTGGGCACGGCACGGCCCTCGCTAGCCGCTGCCTCAAACACCTCCAGGGCAGGCCCGTGGGCGGCCAGGCTGTGGTGATCGGTGATCGCTAGGTGCTCCAGGCCGAGGTCTAGGGCCTGCTGGGCCAGCTCAAAGGGGCTCAGGCTGCCGTCGCTGCAGAGGGTGTGGCAGTGGAAATTGACCCGGCTAGGGCAGCAGGCCGGCGTCAGCTGGCGGAGTACCTGGCGCAAGGGGTGATTAGGCACCAGGTGATCAGGCACTCGGGGACAACCGCTCCGCCCGCAGCCGCCGCCAGCGGGCATAGAACTGAATCGAAGCGGCCATGAACACCACCAGGGCCACGATGAACCAGGTGGCAGCGCCGGTGGGGAATTGGTTCTTGAACACCACAAGCATCACCACGATCACCAGCAGCAGGGTGGGCAACTCGTTTAACGCCCGCAATTGCTTAGGGCTCCAGCTGCAGGCTCCCCTGTTGAGCTGGCCCATCAGCCGATAGCAAAAGGCGTGATAGGCCAGCAAAGCAGCCACGAAAGCCAGTTTGGCGTGCATCCAGCCCTGCTGCAGCCAGGCGGGATTAACGCTCAGCAGGCCAGCCGCACACACCACAGCGACCACCATGCCGGGGGTGGTGATGATGTTGGCCAAACGGCGCTCCATCAAGCCGTACTGGGCCTGGAAAGCCGGCCGCAGGGACTCCTCCAGCTCCTCAGCCTCGCGGTGATAGATGAACAGCCGCACTAGATAGAAAAGACCGGCAAACCACACCACCACCCCCACGATGTGGAGAGTCTTGAACCAGAGGTAGGCCTCGGCGGGCCAGCTCAGGGTCAATAAGGGCATGGCAGTAGTTCAAGCAGGGGCCCACAAGCTAGGGCCGCAGTGCTCAGTGGGCCGCAGCGGTGGCCCGGATTGCCACCAGCTCCTCGGCGGGGATCTTCTCGAGCTGCTTCATCACCAGCCCCATGCGGTGATTGCGGCGCAGACCCTCTTGGTTCCGAGCCAGGAAATCCCAATAGAGCGCGTTGAAGGGACAGGCATCCGCTCCAGTGCGCTGCTTGGGGTTGTATTGGCAGCCCTTGCAGTAGCTGCTCATCCGGTTGATGTAGTTGCCGCTGGCGGCGTAGGGCTTGCTGGCCAGCAGGCCGCCATCGGCAAACAGCCCCATGCCGAGCACGTTGGTCTGCATCACCCAGTCATAGCCGTCAATGAACATGCGGTGAAACCAGGCGGTGAAGGCCTGGGGATCCAGCCCAGCGATCAAGCCGTAGTTGGCAAGCACCATCAAGCGCTGGATGTGGTGGGCGTAGCCGCTTACCTCGAGCTCGGCCAGCACCGTGTCCATGCAGGCCATGCCACTGCCGCCCAGTTGCTCCAGCCAGGCGGGCAACGGACGATTAGCGCCGAAGTGGTTTCGAGCTGGGTAGTCGGCGCCAAACCACCAGTAGAGGCCGTGGGTGTATTCGCGCCAGCCAAGAATCTGGCGAATCACCCCTTCCAGGCAGGCCAGGGGGGTACCCCGCTCCAGCCCTGCCTGCTCCAGCCTGCGGATCACCTCAAGCGGATGCAACAGGCCAATGTTGAGATAAGGGGAGAGCAGGGCGTGCCACAGGGTGGGCTGGCCGCTGACCATGGCGTCCTGGAATGGGCCGAAGCCATCGAGGCGCGTATCGATGAAATGTTCCAGCACAGCAAGCGCCTGGCTGCGGCTAACTGCCCAGCCGAACGGCGCACTAATACCTGGTAAGCCAGGTTCAGCAGCGGCCTCAAACTCCGCAGCCAGCTGGTCCACCTTGGCAATCACGGCCCGGGTGATTGCATCTGGCTCAAACACCAAGGGCTCTGGTCCCACCAGCCCCTTGGGCGGTGCCTTGCGATTCTCCTGGTCGTAGTTCCACTGTCCTCCAAGCGGCTGGCCGTCATCGCTCATCAGCACGCCAAAACGCTTGCGGCCCTCCCGGTAGAACAATTCCATGCGCAGCTGCTTGTAGGGAGCAGCCCAGGCGCCGAAATCATCCCGGCTCCAGAGAAAAGCATTGGAGAGATGCCACACCAGGGGCGTAGGCAGGGGCAGCCGTTCAATCGCTTCCCGAAAGGGCCGCTCGGCTGGCTCCATCAGATGCAGCTCGCTGATCTGGTGCTCGGCCAGCCAATCCTTAAGTGCTTCAGCGAAGGTCGGGGCCTCAAGCAGGTCCACCGTCCAACCCCGCCGGCGCAACTCGGCCGCGAAGTGGCGCATGGCACTCCACACCAGCACCAGCTTCTGGCGGTGATAGCGGCGTTGCTGCAGCACCGAGCTGCTCTCAATCAGCAATACCCGGGCGGTTGCGCGGGTGTGGGCAGCCAAAGCTGCTTGGAGGGGGTCCAGCTGGTCGCCCAGCACCCAGATGCCAATCACGCTCAGGCCTCCCCAGCCAGCCGGCAGGCACGGCGGGCTACGGCCGCGGCATAGCCCCGCTCCACCGGACCAGCCAGGGGGCTGAGCACCCCATTGCGGCAATCCACCACCAGACGCTCGTGCTGACCCTGCTGGTCGTTTACCCGCAGCCGCAGCTGCCAGTGATGCTTAGCGCTGCGGTGGATCTCATCACCACAGACGGGCCCAACGCAGATGCCTGGAGCGCCGAGGGCCGGCGGCGTTAGGGCAGGTGAAAAAAGCAGCAGCAGCCCCAGGGCCAAGGGCACTAGCAGCAGGGAAGCCAGACGCCTCAACTGGCCAACTCCTCGCCGGCGGGCTCGTCACTGGGATGAAAGTAATCCCACACCTGGCGGGCCAGGGCCGGACCCACTCCCGGGGCAGCGGCGATCTGCTCTGGACTGGCCAACTGGATGGCGTCAATCGAGCGGAAATGGGCCAATAACTCCTTGACCCTTTTCGGTCCCAGGCCAGGAATATCGGAGAGGCGCGAGCGCTTCATCCGCTCGCCCCGCTGCTGGCGGTGGAAGCTCACGGCGAAGCGATGGGCCTCATCGCGCAGACGGCGCAGCAGCTGCACACCCAGCTGGTCGGGCTCACTCTCCAGCGGATCCTTCGCCCCGGGCAGAAACACCTCCTCCCGCTGCTTGGCCAGGGAACACACCACCAGCTCTTCGTGCAGGTTTAGCTCCCGCAGGGCCTCCATCACCGCCGAGAGCTGACCCTTGCCGCCGTCGATCATCACCACATCGGGCCAATCATTGAGGCCGCCGGTGTGGAGCGTGGTGCTAGCGGCCCGCCTCAGCTCGCCCAGGTCGGCACCCTCGGCCTTGGCCTGGGCCCAGCGGCGGAAGCGGCGGCGCATGATCTCGGCCATGGCCATGAAGTCGTCGGAGTGGCCGGAGCGGATCGAGCTGCTTTGGATCTTGTATTTGCGGTAGTGCTGCTTGGCCGGCAGCCCATCGATAAACACCACCTGGGAGGCCACGGCGTCGCTGCCCTGGATGTGGCTGATGTCGTAGCCCTCGACACGGCGTGGGGGGGTTGGCAGCTCCAGCAGCTGGGCCAGGTCTTCGGTGGCCAGCAGTTGCTGCTCGGCGCCGCGCTGGGCCCGCTGCAGCTCGTAGCTGGCATTGCGCTCCAGCAACTCGATCAGATCGGCTTTCTGCTGCCGCTGGGGCACGGCAAGTTTCACCTTGCGGCCGCGGCGCTCCGCCAGCCACTCCTCGATCAGGGGCTGCTGGGGTAGGGCGTGCTGCAGCAGCAGCTCGGGGGGAATCTCCACCGGCTCCACCTGGCTATAGTGCTCCTCCACCACCCGCTGCAGGATGCGGCCGGGCTCCAGGGGCTGGCCATCGGCGCCGACGGCATCAGCGGTGAAGCCGAGCCGCCCCACCAGCTTGCCGGCCCGCATCTGGAAAAGCTGCACCGCCGCCACCCGCTCATCAGCGGCTAAAGCCACCACATCACGGCTCACCGAGCTGTCGCCGAGGCTCATTTTCTGGTCGGCGGTAAGGGTGTCGATGCCCTGCAGCTGGTCGCGCACCCGCGCGGCGCTCTCGAAGTCGAGGCGTTCGGCGTACTTACCCATCTGCTCATTCAGCAGCTCGAGCAGCTCCTCGTTGCGCCCTTGAAACACCATCGCCACCTGGCGCAGGGTGTGGTGGTAGGCCTCGGAGCTGATCTTTTCCTGGCACACCCCTGGGCAGCGGCCGATGTCGTAGTTGAGGCAGGTGCGCTCCCTGTAGAGCGGCTGGGGCCGCTGGCGCAAAGGGAACACCCGCTTCACCAAAGTGAGGGTGCGGCGCAGTAGGCCCACATCCACATAGGGCCCGTAAAAGCGATCCAGGGGCGAGCGAAACCGCCGCCGCCGGGTGATGAAGATGCGCGGGTAAGCCTCACTCCAGGTGATGCACAGATAGGGATATTTTTTGTCGTCCTTGAGCAGCACATTGAAGTGCGGCTGATTCTGCTTGATCAGGTTGGATTCGAGCGCCAGCGCCTCGGCTTCACTGTCGGTGACGATGAATTCGATCTCACACACCTGGCGCACCATCAGGGAGATGCGCGGGCTGTGGCCATGGCCGCTACCACTTTGGAAATAACTGCGCACCCGATTGCGAAGCAGCTTGGCCTTGCCGATGTAGAGGATGCGATCGCTGGCATCGCGCAGCAAATAGCAGCCCGGCTCGGAGGGCACCTCCTTGAGCCGGACCTTGAGGCGTTCGGGTTGCTGCAGCAGGGGCAGGCTCAACCGCCGTATTGCCAACCGGTGCTAGCGAGCTCAAGGGCAGCACCATCGCGGTGCAGGGTGGCCGTTTTCACCTGGCCCACAAACACGGTGTGGTCGCCATGGGCCACCTGACCTACCAGCTCGCACTCCACCGCGCCCAGGGCGTTGTCGAGAACCGGCAGACCAAGCTCGCCGAGGCTGAAGGGGGCGGCATCGAAGCGACCGCCGATGCCCTTCTGGGGCTTGAAGAAAACGGCGGCCAGGTCCTTCTGGTCTGCGGCCAGCACGTTCAAGCAAAACTTGCCGGTGCGCTGAATGATGCCGTTACTGGTGCTGTCGGCACGCACTGCCATTACCACCAAAGGCGGCTCAAAGGAGCCCTGGGTCACCCAGCTGGCTGTGAAGCCATTGACCTCCTCCCCCTCCGCTACGCCGCAGATGAACACGCCATGGGGGATCTTGCGCAACAGAGTTTTCTTGGCATCGGCATTAAGAGCGGCGTTGGGAGCCATGGCGGCAAGGGCGCCCTAAGGCGCTGTGGACTGCGCCCACACTAGAAACGGAGGGGCGAACCATAGGCTGGAACGATGCGAGCCCTTTACCCCGGCAGCTTCGATCCCCTCACCCTGGGCCACCTCGACCTAATCGAGAGGGCTGCACGCCTGTTTGATGGATTAATGGTGGCGGTGCTGCAGAACCCAAGCAAGCAGCCGGCCTTCAGCCTCGAGCAGCGCCTAGGGCAGATCCGCACCGCCACGGCCCACCTCCGGGGAGTGGAGGTAGGAAGTTTTGATGGCCTCACCGTTGATTTCGCCACTCGCAGCCAGGCCCAGGTGATCCTGCGGGGGCTCCGAGCCCTGAGCGACTTTGAATTCGAGTTACAGATCGCCCACACCAACCAAACTTTGGCCCCCCAGGTCGAAACGCTGTTTTTAGCAACTGCTGTGCACCACAGCTTTCTGAGCAGTTCTGTGGTGAAGGAGGTGGCTCGCTTTGGCGGCGATGTGCGTCACATGGTTCCCCCCGGAGTGGCGGAAGACCTGATCAGGCTTTTTAATCGGGAATCTGTTTAAAGCTGTCCATGGCTGAGCCCACCATCACCGTGCTTGAACAGCTGGATCAGCTTGAGGAGATCGTGCTGGAAGGCAGCCGCATTCCGTTCAGCGGCGGACGGCTGGTAAATGAGCAGGACGCCATCGAAGTGATGGATGCCCTGCGGGAATCATTGCCAACCCAGCTGCAGCAGGCCATAGGGCTAATCCGCCAGCGGGAGGATTTCATTGGCCAGGCCCGCCTGCAGGCCGACGAGATCATTGCGACCGGCAAACGGGAGCGGGAGCAGCTGATCAACAACGCCGCCATCCGCCAGGAAGCAGAGCGTCAGGTTGGTGAACTGCGCGATCAGGCCCGTCAGCAATGCGAACAGCTACTGCTCCAAGCCCGCCAGCAGGTTGCCCAAGCTGAACAGGAGCACCAGGCCCGCATGGCCCAGATGGAGCAGCAATTTGCGATTCGTCGCCAGCAGCTTGAACAGGAAACCGCCGAGCGCAACCGCCAGCTGCTCGAGCAACACGACCGCAACCGCCAGCAGGCCATGGCCGAACTCGAACAGATCCGCCAAGAGGGGGTGAGGGTGCAGCGGGACAGCCAGGCAGAAGCGGAACGGGTGCACAACGATGCCCTGCAGTTCCGTCAGCAGACCCAGCAGCAATGCGACGCCCTAGTGAGCCGCAGCCGCCAAGACTCTGCCACCATTCAGGAGGGTGCAAACCGCTACGCCGAACAGGTGCTGGGAGAGCTGGAGGGCAGGCTGAAGGAGATGAGCCAGGTGGTGCTAGGCGGCCGCCGGGAGCTGGTGCGCCTGCAGGCCCCGGAAACAGCTAACCCCGCCGGTGAGGAAACGGTGGGACGTCGCCGGCGCGTGGCCAACACCCTCAAGCAGCTGGCGGGCTAGAGGGAACAAAGCTGGGTGTTTTGCGCCTGCCGCAGCACCCTGCCAATTGTGTCGTTGGGCGAGCTGGCGCCATTGCTAATGGCACTCACATAGCGGGGGCCAGCTGCCGTCAGAAGCACGCCGCTGATGGAGCGCACCCCACTGAGCGTGCCAGTTTTACCAAAGAACTGCCCCTGCAGGGGAGTACCCACATAGAGGTTGCGCAGGGTGCCCCGCTGGCCCGCAACCGCCATCGAAGCCAGGTAGGCGCGACCGTAGGGGTGCTGGTCCATACGCAGAAGCAGAGCCGCCAGGAAGCGGCTGGTAAGCCGGTTGGCACGGTCGAGGCCACTGCCATCGGCAACGCGAACCCCCTGCATCGGCAAGCCCTGTTCAAGGAGCCACAACGTCTGACGCTGGTTGGCTTGGGCCAGATCCCAGGTGCCAGCGCCCTGTCGCAACAGCACTTCAGAGGTGAAGTTGTGGCTTTCGGTGTTAGCCAGGCTCAGCAGGTTGTGCATCGGCGCCGATGGCTCCTGATGCAGCAGCACCGCATTAGCCGGCAAGGCGGCACTGGCCGAAACCAGTGACACCTGCACCTTTGCTCCCCGCTGAACCATGGTTTTCTGAAGCAGCGTCTGCAATCGGGACGGTGGGTTCATCACCGCCTCGTGAATGGCGTTGCTGGTGACAGCCAGCCGAGTGATCGGGGCGCCGTAGGCGTAGTAGCGGTCGTCTGGATGCCAACCCTGGGGCCACCAGGTCTGGCGTGGCTCCTCTGCAAGCTGCAACCGCACCAGCGCAGGCGTTTCGCCACTGCTGCCACCCGATCCCATCGCCAACATGGCAAAGCGCTGCAGTTGGGGCAGGGCCAGGTCGGGGTCTCCCTCGCCGGTGAGGCGGAAGCTGCCATCCCCCAGCCGCCAGAGCTGGGTATGGAGCCGGTAGTCAGGGCCTAGCCGGTCTAGGGCGTAGGCCGTGCTCACCAGCTTCTGGTTAGAAGCTGGAATGCGGGGCCGGGTGCCGTTGAGGTCGGCCAGCAGGCGACCTTGGGCATCGGCAATGGTGATGCTCCACACAGAAGCCTGGCCCGCCACGGTGGCAAGCAGCCGCTGCTGCAGCGCCGGACAACTCAGCTGAGCCTGCAGCTGGGGCAGGCCAACAGAGGGGGGAAGCGGTGGCAGGGAAGCTAGGGGGACCTGCTGGGCCAGGGCAGCTGCTGGCAAGGCCGCTAAAAAGACGGCTAAAGCCAGCACCCCAGAACGGCGCCGCAAAGATTGGTAACTGGCAAATCTGATGATGTGGGTCATCTCAACCACCGCCAACCTGCAGGCCACTGACCGTGCCGCCAACACGGAACTGCTTCCCTTCGATTTCCACCGGGGCACCAATCTTGAGGTTCTGGTTGCCAAACACAACACCGCCACCACTTTTGCGGCCCTGGCCTTCGAGCACAAAGCGGGCATCGAGGCTGCCCAGGGTTGCCTGGTTGGGATCAATAGCCGTCACCACCGTTCCGTTGGGCTGAACCGCCACCAGCCGGCGCTGCAAGGGCAACACCTGCTTGACCCCCACCGAGCCATGGGGTTGATTGCGAATCACGATCGCCACCTTGCCCTCCCGCTTGGCGGCCTGAATCAAGGCCCCGGGATCGGCCACTGGCACGCCACGAACATCGACCAGCACGGTGACTGGGGTGAGGCCACCGGTGGCCTGGGCCACGGCTCCACTGAGCTTGGGGCTCCAGATCACCCCGGCAGCGGCTAACAGCACTGCAACTGCGGCACCGATGTCTACGAGGCTCCAGGAGCGTCCTTTGGCTGCAGGGGTTAGGTCGCTCTTGGAAGCCATTGGCACGGTAAGAGTTTGGCGAAGTGTACGGAGGCTGGCCAGATGCAACCAGGGAAAGCGAGCCCGAAGCGCACTAGTTGCGCAGGCCTTCAATAAAAGCGTCCATAACCTTGAGATTGGCGCCGAGCCCCAGACCGGCCTCACCCGCCATGGCTAACGCCTGCTGCTCCAAATCTGGCTTCTGTTCAAAGTCGCAAACAAAGCGGTAGCCATCGGCATCACAGCGGTACAGCTCCCAGGCACCGGGACAGGCCCGACGCAGGGCCCCGTCGCCCGTTGGGATCAGGGCATAGGCGCTCTGCCAACCGGCCAGAAAACCCTTGCGTCGCTGCCGAGCCACGCTGCCGATGCCGACGGCCGCATCCTCAAGGTTGCCGTTCAACAGCAACACTGTGCCGCGGTGCAGGGCGCACACCTGCTCCACCTCCTCGTAGTCGGCGGGGGTGGGCGCCACCAGCAGCAGCAAGCCCTCACTGCCGCCATCGGCCTGCTGAAGGCGCATCTGATCTCGCAGGCTGGCGATGCGGTTGGCGAAATCAGGGGCATCACGCTGGGCCAGGGCGGTGGCACCAGCATCGGCACAAAGCAGTCGCAAACTGGGCGAAGTGAGACTGAGGCTGGCCTGCAGCCTCAAAGCCAGAGGCAGCACACGCAAGCCCTCAAAACGGAGCTCAACCCTCCACAGCCCCTTGGCGCCTACCGCCAGGGCGCTCTGGATCGCCGCCAATGCTTCAGCCTCGGCGCTGCGCAGATCGGGGGGAAGCATCAGGCCGTCAACGGGTGCGCTGACGCTACCGAGGCCGCCAGCGTGACCTGCAGTGCCAAGGCCAGGGCCTCAAGATCGGCGGCGCGGTGCCAGGGCCCGAGGCTGATGCGCAGGCCACTGGCAGCGTCGGCCTCGCTAATGCCCAGGGCCCGGAGCACGGGGCTGGCAGCCGATCCAGAGCTGCTGCAGGCCGAACCGCTGCTCAGGGCAAAGCCCTGGCGGGATAGCTGCCGCACAAGTTCGCGGCCAGAGAGCGGCAGACCGGCCTCGGAAGCCACCAGCAGGCTGAGGTGATGGGGCAGGCGTAAGTCGCCCGGGGGGGGGCCGCTCAACCGCACCCCGGGAAGAGTCAGCAGACGCTGCAGCAAAGAGTCGCGCAAAGGTGCCAGAGACGGCGCTGCACCACTGAGCTCCAGGGCCTTGGCGAAGCCGCTCAACAGCACCACAGGTTCGGTGCCGCCCCGCCTGCCGCCCTCTTGGCCGCCACCGCCCAGCTGGGCCTGGAGGGCGAGGCCACGACGCACCAGCAGTAGACCCACCCCCCTGGGGCCCTGCAGCTTGTGGGCTGCCCCGCTCAATAGATCGATGGGGAGCTGGCGAAACACCACGGGAAGGTGGCCCAAAACCTGCACCGCATCAACGTGCAACAGCACCCCCGCCCGCCGGCAGCGGGCCCCGATCGCTTCAATCGGCTGGAGGCTGCCAACTTCGTTTTGCCCCCAGATCACTGACACCAGACGGGTGGGGGGGATTAGTAGACCATCCAGAACATCCAAATCGAGTAAGCCCTGGCTGTCTACTGGCACGGTTTGGAGGCTCCAACCACGCCGCTGCAGTTGGGCCGCTGCCGCCAGCGTGGCCGGATGCTCAACCGCTGAGATCAACAGCCGGCCGGGTTCGAGCGCGGCGGCAGCTCCGAGCAGGGCCAGGTGAATCGCCTCGGTGCCACCTGAGGTAACCACCAGTTCATCAAGCTCGCAGCCCAGCCCCTCGGCCAGGCTCAGGCGGGAGCGCTCGAGCAGCTCTGCGGCAGCAAGGCCAGGGAGGTGGAGGCTGGAGGGATTAGCCCAGGCCGTGGCCTGGGCTAGGGCCATTACCTCCAACACCTCAGCAGCGGCAGGGGTGGTGGCACTGGTATCGAAGTAGCGCGCCAGCACTGCCGCCTGACTCCCCTGCTGGCCCATTCAGCCGCCCTGGACGGGATCGTGCTCGAAGCGGGAGCGAATCCGGGATTCGAGGGAGTTGGTGGCCAAGGCCACCAGGTCATCGAGAGAGCTGCTGTTGAGCAGGGCCTCGACCCGGGCCCGGGCTTCGGCCGAAGGGCAGGCCTCAGGTCGGATGCAGCCGTTGGTGCAGACGCTGGCGCAATCGACCGCAGGTGGAGCTGCAGGTGTGGGCGCGGATGGTTGAACAGGGGCGACAGTCTCCAGCTCAAAGGGTTCATCGCCCCAGAGCTCGGGGGTGACGACACCGTCAAAGACAGCCACAGCCGGGCCGGTCATAAATATGTGATCACTGGCCTCGTCCCAATCAATGTCGAGGGGCCCCCCGGGCAGATCGAGGCGTGCGCAACGCTCGGCAAGCCCAAAGCGATGGGCCACCACGAGGGTGGCGCAAGCACCGGTGCCGCAGGCCAAGGTGGGGCCAGCACCGCGCTCCCACACCCGCATCACCAAATGGCTGCGACTAAGGGCCTGGACAAAATGAACGTTGGTGCGGGCGGGAAAGGCAGGGTGAACCTCGAATTCCGCGCCAAATAGCTCCAGATCAATTGCTGCCACGTCGTCGACTGGGATAACAACGTGGGGATTGCCCATGCCGGCCGCCCCGACTGCAAACGAGCAGCCAGCCACCTGCAATGTGCCCTGGGCAACCCCGGACTCCCCCAGGGGCAATGTTGTGGGAATGGCTGCGGGCTCCAAAAAAGGAGCTCCCATGTCGACACGGATGTTGCCGTCCTGGCCTAGTTCGGGAACGATGCGGCCCGCCAGGGTTTCAATCTGCCATTGACGCCCGGGGGTGTCGCCATCGCTATCGGCCAGAAACCGGGCCAAGCAGCGAATGCCATTGCCGCACATCTCCGGCTCCGTGCCATCGGCATTGAAGATCCGCATGCGCAACTCACCCCCCTGCCGGGGCGGCAGGGCCAGGATCACACCATCAGCGCCAACACCGAAGCGGCGATCGCAGAGGCGCTGGATTCGCTCCTGGGTAAGGCCGTAACTGGCATCGGTGCTAGCGGCTCCACGGCCATCAAGCATGAGGAAATCATTTCCCAGGCCCTGGTACTTGCTGAACTGGAGCACGATGGGAGCGAGCGCAGCAACAGCTAGATCTTATGCAGAGCTTTTTCGAGAGGCGGCCCACCGCCCTCGATACCTCTCAGCCCAGCATTCGTCACCTGCAGGATCTGATCCGCCACAAAACACCGGTGGCGGTCCAGGTGCTGGGTGTGGGGGAGCTTGAAGGATTGCTGCATTGGCAGGACAGCCAATACCTAGCGCTCAAACAGGACGAAAACCGCCCCCTCACCCTGATCAGTCGTTCGGCTGCAGCGACGATCCGCGCACTTGGCTGAACCGGAGGCTGCCAACTGGGCTGTGGCACGATCAAAGCTCTGATCCAGCCTGGCTGCCGTGAGCGACGCCCCCCGCTACCAACCCCAGGCCCTCGAATCTCGCTGGCAGCAGCAGTGGGAGTCCACTGGACAGCACCGCACACCTGAGCCGGATGCGGCGACTGCAGACAACACCTATTACGCCTTGTCGATGTTCCCCTATCCATCGGGGAACCTGCACATGGGCCATGTGCGCAACTACGTGATCACCGATGTGATCGCCCGGGTGCAACGCCTACGCGGAAAACAGGTGCTGCATCCGATGGGCTGGGATGCCTTCGGGTTGCCGGCTGAAAATGCAGCGATCGAACGGGGGATCGATCCCGGCACCTGGACCGATAGGAACATCGCCTCGATGCGGGACCAGCTGAAGCGGCTTGGCCTCTCTATCGACTGGAACAGGGAGCTGGCCACCTGCCACAGCGACTACTACCGCTGGACCCAGTGGTTGTTTCTGCAGTTTTTGGACGCTGGTCTGGCCTACCAGAAGGACGCAACCGTCAATTGGGATCCAATCGACAAGACGGTGCTTGCCAACGAACAGGTAGACGGCGAGGGACGTTCCTGGCGCTCCGGAGCCCTGGTGGAGAAGCGCAAGCTGCGCCAATGGTTTCTCAAGATCACTGACTACGCCGACCAACTGCTGGACGACTTGCCCAAGCTCGAGGGTTGGCCGGAGCGAGTGCGCACCATGCAGGCCAACTGGATTGGTCGCAGTACCGGCGCCGAGCTGCACTTTGAGGTTGTGGATGCCGCTGGCGCTGGCACTGGTGAACAGATCACCGTGTTCACAACTCGCCCGGACACAATTTTTGGAGTTAGCTATTTGGTGCTGGCCCCCGAACACCCCCGCGTAGCTGGGCTCACCACCGCCGAGCAGGCGATCCACGTGCAGGCCTTCTGTGATCTGGTGAGCCGCCAAAGCGAGCTTGAGCGCACGGCCGACGACAAACCCAAACGGGGTGTGCCAATCGGTGCCCGGGTGCGCAACCCAGCCAACGGCGCTTTGATCCCCCTCTGGATCGCCGACTACGTACTCGCCGACTACGGCACAGGCGCTGTAATGGGTGTGCCGGCCCACGACCAGCGCGACTTCGTCTTTGCCAGGCAATACGAGCTGCCAGTGCAGCAGGTGATCATTCCCCACGGCAGCGACGAGCACGCCTTCGAGGGCGGCCCCTGGACTGGGGCCGGAGTTTTGATTCACTCCGGTTCGTTCGATGGTTTATCCAGCGTTGAGGCCAAGGGGGCCATCAGCGAGGCCGCAGAGGGCCAGGGCTGGGGCCGCGCCAAGGTGCAGTTCCGCCTGCGCGACTGGCTGATCTCCCGCCAGCGCTACTGGGGCTGTCCGATCCCCGTAATCCACTGCGAAAGCTGCGGCGTGGTGCCCGTACCGGCCGAGCAGTTGCCGGTGGAGCTGCCGGTGGGCGCCAACCTTGAAGGTAAGGGCGGATCGCCCCTAGCCCAGCTGGAGAGCTGGGTGAAGGTGGCCTGCCCCTGCTGCGGCAAGGCGGCGAAACGTGAGACCGACACCATGGACACCTTCATGTGCTCCAGCTGGTATTTCCTGCGTTATAGCGATCCCCACAACACAGACCTTCCGTTTACATGCGAGGCGGTGGACCGCTGGTTACCGGTAGATCAATACGTCGGTGGCATCGAGCACGCGATCCTTCATCTTCTTTATGCCCGCTTCTTCACCAAGGTGCTGCGCGACCGGGGTTTGCTGGGCTTCGATGAACCCTTCCTCCGCCTGCTAACCCAGGGAATGGTGCAGGGCATCACCTACAAAAACCCCAGCTCCGGCAAGTACATCGCTCCGGCTGATGTAGCCGAGCCCAACGACCCCCGCGACCCGGTCAGCGGCGAGGCGCTTGACACCTTCTACGAAAAAATGTCGAAGTCGAAGCACAACGGTGTCGACCCTGCCCAGGTGATCGACAAATACGGCGCCGATACGGCGCGGATGTTCATCCTGTTCAAGGCCCCGCCAGAAAAAGATCTGGAATGGGATGACGCCGATGTGGAGGGCCAGTTCCGCTTTCTGCAGCGCCTTTGGCGACTGGTCGACGCAGCCTGCGCCCGGGGTCTGCTTCTCTCGCCGGCTGGAGGGGAGTCGGGTCGATTTACCAACCAATCTCTGTCGACCAGAGAGCAGGAGCTGCGCCGGGCAGTGCACACGGCAATAGCCGCTATTAGTGACGACCTTGAGGGTGATTACCAGTTCAACACTGCCGTGTCGGAGCTTATGAAGCTCAGCAATGCGATGGGCGAACATCTTGGAGCGGTCTCCGAGCCGGTGGCCGTTGAGGCCTTGCACGCCCTGCTGGTTCTGCTGGCTCCATTTGCCCCCCACTTGGCGGAGGAGCTTTGGCTACGCCTGGGTGGCAATCCCGATGGCAAATGCAGCATTCATGCTCAGCGCTGGCCGCAACTAGATGCTTCAGCCTTGGTGCGCGACACAATTCCCATAGTGATTCAGGTGAAGGGCAAGGTGCGGGGCAGCCTGGATGTGCCGGCTGATGCTGATAAAGCGACCCTGGAGCGATTGGCACTAAAAAGCGAAATCGCCGAAAAATGGCTGGAGGGCAAGCCCCCCAGCCGGGTGATCGTGGTGCCTGGCAGGCTGGTGAATCTGGTGCCCTAAAACCACTCAGCCACCGCTTCTTCAGCGGTATTTACATTGGCTTGCGGAGTTGTGCGGACAAATTCAAGGGTGATATTGCGGCGCTGTTCACCGTCGGCTGCCACAGCGGTAATGGGGTATAGCTGCTGGCCATCCCTGAAGGGCACCTGAAGCCGGAAGGTGCCGTCTTCGCCAAGGGGCACAATCTCGTCACCGATGCGCAGGGTTGCTGCAGGATCGGTGGCTCCATAAACAATCAGCTCGGCGTCAGCAACCAGCCAAAAGGCCCGCTGACGGGTGGCCACGCCACCAGCTCCCGACTCACTGCGGCCGCTGACCCACATGCCGACACCGGAAGCATTCAGACCCAGGGACTGGTCGGAGTTGCCATCCACCTCATGGAATGCCTCGGAACCACGTCCGACAGCCCGCCAGGTCGAGGTTGCAGCTTGGTAGACCCGCTCGTGGATACCTGGGGCAGCCACGGCCACGGGCGTAAATGCAGCGGCAGCTGCTGTTTGTGCCGCAGCATCCAAGGAGAAGGGCACGAATTGATCCAAGACCTGTTCGCTGGGATGGAGGCCCGGAACCCGAGCCACCGAGGAAAAGGCCAGGGATTTCCAGCCGCGACCACCAACCCGGTAGCCAAGTTCAACCCGGTAGTCCCTGTCACTGAGCGGAACGGGTAGGTACCACTCGGTGGCGTGGCTGTTCACCACCACTTCCTGCATGGTGTGCGGGTGGGCTGCACCACCGCCAAGACCGGTGACATCAGCTACCCGCAGCACCAACTGACTGGCACCGTCTGCCATGGCAAGGCGACGATCATCGTCAGAGAGCTCCCAGAACACAAAGGCCCACTGCGGATCCCGGGGTAGAAAAACAATGGAGGTTTGGGCTGAAGGCCGAGGGGCAGAGCTCATCTCAGCCTCGATGCTGCGGAGATCCACAACCTGTGGAGCATCGCCACCTGTCTGGTTGGCCTCGGGCTGGGAGTTGGACTTGCCCTGAATGGCACTTAGCAGCTGCTCCTTAAGCATGCGGCTATAGCGGCCAATGCCGAGATTGCTGGCCATCTGGCGTAACTGGCGCAAGGTCAAATCACTAGTGTCACCATCACCTGACATCGGAAAACCTGACGTGGTCATGACAACTGCTTTCCGAAGAAACTCGGTAACCGTTCACGGGGCGTGCCGGCCTGACCTTGACATGACATAGGCAGTCACCACTTCATGATTGATGCGCAGCT
>NZ_JBSYHW010000037.1:0-25728 GCF_056108345.1 Cyanobium sp. NIVA-CYA 375
GTAGACCCCTTGGCGCCGTAAGGCGTTTTTTTGTAGATGACTGCAGGCTTGGAATTCCTCTTTTTTCGAGGTGCCCTATATGCTTAAAGGGATTGGATTCCTTCGCAATCCTTAAGGCAAGTCGTTCGGCTTCGGGGTTGGACATCTGCCTAAGCCTGCACAATGGCTCTTGATCGCTAAGCGCGGGTGAGATATCCCAGGCAACTCTTAGCCAAGGTGGGTTTCCCACGATCAGGTCGAAGCCTCCGCCCGCCAGCACATCGGCAAACTCCAAGTCCCAGTGCAGAGGCTGGATGCGTTTGGCCACGGCCTCAGCCTGACGCAACCGCTCAAACTCAGTCTTAAGTTTTTCCACATCGACAAAGCCGTGGCGGTCGGAGAAGTCGACCGCCAGTTGTTTGGGTTGGGTGTCAGCAAAAAAGTTCCCCTGCCCAAGTTCTGGAGACACGCCCTGCTCCAGATCGCCAAGGATCATGCTCAACTCCAACAGCCAGGTGTCCCGACTCGGCAGTGACTCCGCTTGGTGGATCGGCCAGAACCACAGAGCCACCCAATAGTCCATCGCCCACTTCAGCCTCAGGCGGGCATTGGTGTTGGCCACATCCCGGCCCAGCACCTCCTGCTCCTGGATGCGGTCTTTCAGCTTCAGGGAAGTCCATTCACCTTCCTGGGCTCCTGTGGTGTCTGCCCACACCGGTAGTGGATCGGTGGTGCGCGTTCGCAGCTGCCGCTGCTGCTCGGCCCAGTCTTTCCAAAGGGCATCCACTAGTTTGCTCAGCCGCAGTAAGTGGGCGATCTGGGGATCGGTGAATGGATCTCCCACAAACGTCTCGCCCCAACGCTTGCAGCACTCGATCGCCTCGGTATCGAGCTCTTTGATCACCTTGTCCGAATAAGCCGCCATGCCTGGATCGGGCAGCAGGAAGTGGAAGATGGCGTCGTCTGGCAGTTCCGCATCCCAGACCAGCTCTTCAGGAGCCTGTTCATGCCACGGTGTAGTGGGCTTGATGATCTTTTTCTTGGATACTGACTTGCCTCTTGATGTGTAGATGATTTCTTCTCTGGGAAGTTGAGCCAACCGATAAATCTGCCTGCGTGCCCCGATTAAAGAGTTGCCGCAGACCAGTTGCTGGCTGAACCAGGGCACAAAGGCCCGGCCGTTCTCTGGCGTAAAGATGCTGTTAAGCCAGAGGCTCACCTCCGCCAGCTCCACCGCCACCGGGTTGAGGTCAACGCCGAACACGTTTTGATCAGCCAGGCGCATCTTCACCTTTTGGAGCTCAGTCGCGAACTGCTCGTGGGGGATGCTCCGGCCCGTTTCCTGCTGGCGCAGCTCTAGGTAGGCCTGGGCTAGCTGGTTCACCACTTCGTTCAAAAACGCAGCCGAACCCATGGCCGGCTCACACACCTTCAGCTGCAGGATCTCGGCCGCCGTTTTGCCCGGCAGCAGCTCCTTGAGCGCATACTTCACCAGGCACTGGGTGAGCGATTCAGGCGTGTAGTAGCTGGCGCTTTTTTCACGGTCGCGCCCGGCCAGCCTGTAGATGAAGCTGCCCTTGGGGTGACACCTGGGTTTACCGGTGTCCTTCTCAGCCACGATCTCTTCCGCCTTATAGGCCTTGAGCTGCTCGGTCGTTACGAAGTGGCCCACCTCCAGCTCGTTGTGCTCCTGGCCGCTAGCTGTGGCGCTGTCTGTGTCATCGCCTCCTTCTTCGTTGCTGTCTTCTGGCTCGTCGTCGTCATCGCTGGCAGTTGCTTTGGCCTTCTTGGCGGCGGGTTGCACTTCAAAGAGGTCTTCTTCTGCAAAGAAGCCCCGGAAGCTGAGCAGCGCCTCATACACAGCGCCGAGCTGGTTGATACCCAGCTGGGAGTAACTCACCCGGCCGCGCCGTTTTCCCTTGCCTTCCTTGGTGAGCGACATCAGCTCGATCACCTCTTGCAGCACCACGTTGCGGAAGCGCACGCGGGTGAGCGCGGGCATGCGCTCGGGGTCAAACAGGTGCGCCTTCAGGGGGGTGAGGCGGAAGCTGTCGTGGAAGGGGTCGCCGGCATCCGCTATCGGCAGCTGGGCTGTGGCGTCCTCGCGTTTGGGGTAGCCCTCCCAGATCATCTGGAACAGCCGATCCAGGGAATCGCTTATGTAGGTGCCTTCTTTGTCTTCCTCACTGCCGAGCTCAGCAGTGTCCATCTCGCGCAGGCTTTCGAGGCTGTAGCCGAGGCGATACACGTCACTGCCCATCGGCGCATAGCCCAGATCGGGCCGGCTCTCGATATAAAAGAGAAACAGCAACCGGTACATGTACCGGAGGCACTCCAGCGTCAGCTGGTCGGCATCGGTTTTGCCCTTGAACACGCCTTCTCCTTTGCTGCGGCGCCAGTGGATTGCCTCATTGCCCAGCAGCTCGATCGATTTGCGTAGGGCGTACTTGAGATCGCCGCTCACCTCATAGGCGTGCTTATGGCTGTTTTCATCCAGCTCATCGAGGTATGGCGTGCCACCACCCCTGGGGCAGGTGTGCTCGCGGTGCAGCAAGGTGGCTGCCGCCAGCAGGGCATCGGCATTGACATCCCCCAGCAGGGTGTCGAGCTCAAAGCGCAGCAGCCTTGAGGCCGCCCATTTCTGGCGGTCGATCAACAGCAGCTGGTCGCGGCTCACCGCCAGCAGCCAGCGCGGCGGGATCTCCTGCCCGAAGATCCGCTCAGAGATCAGGGTTTCCCAGGTTTCGCCCTCCAGCACCTTGCCCAGGGATGGGTCGTGGATCTGGCAGGCCCAACTGGTGGCAATCGTGAGCTCCAGCGGATCAGTCGGCTCATCGCTGGGGTTGAAGCACTCCACTACCCACAGCCAGGACTCACCTTTGGCGTTGCTCACCTCTGCCAGCAATGGCACCTGATAGGCCTCGCCGCCGATCAGCACGGGCTCCGGCTTGGGGGCATAGGGATAGCCCAAGGCCTCCAGCAGGGGCCGGAAGAACAGCTCCCGCTGCAGCCGCAAGCGCTCGGCTGGGTCGCCACTGATGCCGAGCTCAGCTTCCCGCAGCTTTTGCCATGGTTTACGCAGGGCTTTGAACTGCGCTTCCGGGGTGGCGACATCGGCGCTGGGATCGGCTTCCACCTGGGCCCTGGCCTCCTCCGCCCAGCGCTCACGCACCTTCTTGATGTCGTTCGTCAGAACGCTCTCTAGGTAATGGGCGGAATAAAACTCGTTGGCGTTGCTGATTCCTGGTAATGCCATCGATCAAGCCTCCCGGTGCAGCACGGCCACCAGCTTCAGGTAGGGGGCGGGTTCGATCGTCATCACTTCACTCACAAAGCGTTCGTGGTCATCGAAGCGCGTATCAATCGCCTTTTGCTCTGCCAGCCGCCGTTTCTCCTTGATCTGCTGGGGCCGCTGATCCGCCTCGAAGCTCAGCTGCAGTTGTTGTACCTGGCGGCCACGTAACCGCTTGAGGCGATCACGCTGGGCTTCCAGCTCCGGCTGCATCCGCTCCGCCCATTGCTGACCGCAGCGGTTGAGGTAGCTGTCTGCTGGTCTCACGGCATAAGGCAGCTGCTGGCGCAGATGCAAGGGAATCGCTGCATTGGGGTTTGCATAGGCCTTACGGCCCAACTGCAACTGCTCAGCCACCGCTGCAAACGGCTCCACCGCTGCAACGTTTAGCCCTGAACCGGCAAAGCGCACCGCCACCCACTCCTGCACCACCGGCAATCCTTTTTGGTTTGGAATCGTGCCCTGCAGCACCATCACCACCTCACCTGGCTCCAGCCCTTCACTGAGCTGCAAAACCGGCGCGCAGTGGCGCGGGAAGGTGATCTGGCCCCGATCAGCCAACCAATCCACCAGGGGGTGCAGATCCCAGAGGTATTCCATTTCGGGCCTGGCGCTGTCTTGCCGGCGGGCCTGTTCCAAGGCGCGCTGCAAGGCTGCCACCTCGGTGGACACCACAAGCCGTTGGCCGCTCTGGGGCCGGAGCTCCCGTGGATAGCGGTCGTAGCGTCGTTGCAGATCTGGCGGTGGCGTGATCTCGAGTCGCTCCTGTTCAGGGAAGGTGCGCAGGTCTAGCTTTTCGCCGCGACGATCCATCGCCTCGGCTACAGCGCCAAGGGCTTGATCCACATAGCCCCACAGGCTGGGATACAGGCTGAATGGTTTGCGCTGCTGTACAGCAATCGACTGGCTGGCTGCCACAGGAGCAGCTGTTCCTGCTTCTTCGCTGCTGGAGAAACCAAACATCTCCGCAAACAAATTGAGATCGCTGCTCTGCTCGAGGTAGGGCTTGGCATTGGCGTCCATACGGCGCTCCAGCCCCTCGGCATCACCGGCTTCAAACGCCTTGCCGATCTCTTCTTCCTCCACCTCGGCATCGAACACCCGCAGAAACACCGATGGATCGCCGATGTTGATCTGGGCCTGGTCGTCTTTACGGATCAGCACCCGCAGGATCTTCTCCGCATCGCCCATTCCCTCACTGCGTGAGCGCGTGAGCAAATAGCGAATTAGAGGCTGCATCGGCTGGCCGTAACGATCGATCCGACCATTGCGCTGCTGCAGCGTCATCAGCGACCACGGAATATCGAAGTGCACCAACCTGTGGCTGAGGTAGTGGAGGTTCAATCCTTCCGATGCCACCTCGGTGGCGACCAGGATGCGCACCGCATCTTTTTCCTGGGCGAACTGCTCCACCACTCGCGTTTGATCCACATCAGCCATGGCGCCATCAAGGCCAACCACTGCTCCCTTGGGCAGGCTGAGGTCTGCCGCCAAGTGCTCCATCAAAAAGCGCTGGGTTTCGCGGCGGCCCGTAAAGATCACCAACCTGTCTTTGGGGTCTTTGCCACGCCAACTCCAATCACCGGTGATCAACTGCAGCAGCCGCTGGTATTTGGAAAAATCAGTTGCCCCAATCACCGCCAGCAGAGGCTCCAACTCCTCCAGGGCTGCACAATCGGCCGGTGCAGGTGTCGCACTGGCCTGCAGGCGCTTGAGCCGGTTGCGCACCGTTTCAAGTGCCGCCATCGGGCTTGAAAGCAGGCTTTTGGCCAGGGTGGTTTTGAACAGCTGGCCTGCCTTGGCTTTGGAGTCGCTGTCCGGCAGCTTGAGATCCTTCAGCAGGGCAAATACACGTTCTTCCCGTTCACTGGCCTGGCACTCGACATCAGCTGCATCACGCTCCTGCACGCTGCTGCGCAGATCAGCGATCACATCCTTTCGGAAGCGCCGTACATACAGATCCTTGATGTCGTCTTTGGTGTATTTGCTCGGATCGGCGATAGCGGTGGGGTCGAGCATGTTCATCAGGCTCGCGAAACTCTCGGGTTTGCCGTCATGTGGCGTCGCCGAAAGCAGGATCAATGTTTCCGAGCGGGTGGCTAGCCGCTCGGCTAAGCGAGCTCGCTGGCTCTTTTGCGCTCCTTTAGCTCGTTCGGCTACGTTTTGGCACTCGTCGATGACAATGATGTCCCAGTTAGCATTGTCGAGATAAAAGCGATAATCACGATCATTTTTGAGCGTATCGACTGACACGATCGCTTTGTCGTAGTAGTGAAAGGGATTTTGATTGGTAGGAATATGTTGCCGAATTCGTTGGATACCTACCGAATCAAGCCGCACCAGAGGGATCGAAAACCGCGTCCAGAATTCTTTTTGAAACTGCACCAGCATGCTTTTGCTGGTAACAACCAGGATCCGCTTGCCACGCCCGCGGCGAATCATTTCGCTGCAGAGGATGCCGCACTCCAGCGTCTTGCCCAGACCCACCGCATCGGCGATTAGCAGTCGTGCCCGCGGCATCGCCAGGGCTTTAGCTGCTGGCTGTAGCTGGTAAGGAAGCGCATCCATAGCTGCCATATGCCCCACTGCCAGCGCGGCATCGGTGGGCACGGTGCGGCGCAGATGCGCCTCAAGGAAAAGCAGGCTGTCGCGGTACTGCGGTGAGGGGTCGGCCACCAGGGCCGTTTCCTCTGGCTGCAGCACCTTGAAGCTGCCGGCTGCTTGTTCCACCGCCACCAAAAAGCGGGCCTCTTTCTCCCGCAGAAAAGGCGACACCCCCACCACATCCACCACCTGCTGGCCGTCAGAGCTGCGGCCCAGGCTGCGTACCAGCCACTCAGCACTACGGCACTCGATGCGGGCTCCGGGGGCGAGGACGGCTTCTGGCATCAGGGAGCGGCGGAAAACCAGAATTGTGTGCTGTGGATACAGCTTGCTATCGCCACAGTCTGCGCTGTTTCGCTGCAAAAGCCAGTCAACTCGTCAGCTCCGAAACGCTTATCAGCACTGGCATTTAATGCATATCCTGCATTACTTGAGCCCGTTTGATCCGCACCCTCAGCCGCCGCAGGCAAAGCCGCGCTGCCTTGCTGTGCGCCGCGCTGCGCGGCAGTAGCAGCCATAGCTGCTCGATCAACGGAGGCTGCGTTGCCAGCGGCACCAGTCCATTGGCTTCTAGCCAGCCAGGCCCGAGCAAGTCAGCGCAGATCGGCATCGCCAACTTGCGGTCCCTAGCCCGCTTGAGCCAGGCAGCAGGTTCCTGGCAGGCCTCTGGCTGCAGCGCCACTCCAAGGCCGTGCCACTCCAGGGCTTGATGCAGCAGCGGGAGCGCACCCCGTCGCGGTAGCAACACCTGCTTTGCCTCTGTAGTTTTGGCCACCAGCTGCAGGGCCAGCTGCCCTAGCGGCATGGCGGTTAGCCCGTCCCATCTGGGCGATTGACCTGGGAGTGCCCGCTGCTCCAGGCAGAAGGAGCTAACGATTGCCCCATCAAGCAGGCCATGACTCACCAGCTCAGCCCAATGCTCAGCACTACGGAAGCGTGGCGGCACCAGCTGCACGCCCGTCATGCCATGCAAGAGGCTTTGGTGCAGCAGGTCCGTACCAAGGCGGATCAGGCCAGCCATCAGCCTGTGCTCCCGGTATGCCAGCCGCAGGTACCCCAGGCAGGTGTTGTGGCCGTGACGGTAGATAGATGATCCCCGGCGCGGCAGCAACTGGAACTGCTGCTGCATCAACTGCAGGCTGCGGCACACCGTCGATTGGTGCATTGCTAGTGCCGCACCTGCTCTTGCCTGGGAGCCAGCTAGCTCAAGGAAATCGAGGATGTGCAGGTCTTCTAAGGGCGTTGGCGGCGCGTAGGAGTTCTCAGCCCGCAGGGGCGTGGAGCGGGCGCTGCTGCTGCAGGAGTGGGCCAAGGGAGGCAAAAGGTGTTGCTAAATGCAGCGTCACCCCGCAGAACCCTCGCAAGAGTATTTTTCGTGCGAAATAGTGTCTGGGCGCTTCCACCGACAGCCTCGGCGTGACCTGGCTAGCTGGGTTCTCAATACATGCTTTTTATTGACAATACTATTATCGTGCGTTTATTGAGATTCCGAGTGGGCCATGGCTACGGGCGAGCAGGTGATCCGCGCCCCAGCCCAGCTGGGGGTGGCGCTCAGGGGTGTGCGGCAGCAGCAAGGCCTAAGCCAGCAGGATCTGGCGCTCAAAGTCGGCGGCACCAGCCAGGCCAGGCTGTCCCAGCTCGAGTTGCAGCCGGGGCGGCTCACCGTGGAGCGGCTGCTCTTGATCCTTGCCGCCCTCGACCTTGAGCTGGTGGTGCGGCCCCGTCAGGGCGCCATCGAGACAGCCGAATGGTGAGGGGAAGGCCCACGCGGGCGCGCTCCCTGGCGGTGTGGATGAACGGCGTGCGGGTCGGCACCTGGTCGCTGCCAGCCCGGGGGCCCCAGGAGTTCAGCTACGACGAGGCCTGGCTCCGCTCGAGTCAGTTCCGTCCGTTGTCGCTGTCGCTGCCCGCTGGCATCGGGGCCACAACGCTGCGAGGCAGCGCAGTGGAGAGTTGGTTCGACAACCTCCTGCCCGATAGCGACGCCATCCGGCGCCGAGCGCAGGCCCGTTTTCAGGCCGCCAGCACCAGGGCCTTTGATCTGCTGGCCGCCATCGGCCGCGACTGCGCCGGGGCCGTGCAGTTGTTGCCGCCAGAGCAGGAGCCCTGCGGCATCGATCGCATCGAGGCCAGGCCTCTGAGCGAGCTGGAGATCGGCCAGCGCCTGCGCAGCGTCACGGCTGCCCCAGCTCCAGGAGCCCTTGGCGCAGAAGCCGATGATTTGCGGCTTTCGGTGGCCGGCGCACAAGAAAAGACCGCCTTCTTATGGCACAACGGCCAGTGGTGTCTGCCGCTGGGCAGTACGCCCACCACCCACCTGTTCAAGCTGCCGATGGGGATCATCGGCGAGGGGCAGATCGACTTCAGCACCTCGGTGGAGAACGAGTGGCTGTGCAGCCGGATCCTGCAGGCCTTTGGTTTGCCGATGGCGCCGAGCCACATCGCCAGTTTTGACGGGCAACGCTGCCTGCTTGTTGAGCGTTTTGATCGCAAGCTCAATGCCAGCGGCAGCCATTGGTTGCGCCTGCCCACGGAAGACTGCTGCCAGGCAACCGCCACACCGGCCGCCAACAAGTACGAAAACAATGGCGGGCCAGGAATGGTGGCCATCGCCGAGCTGTTGGCGCAATCATCAGAACGCAGCGACCTCACCACCTTTTTCAAGGCGCAGGTGCTGTTCTGGATGCTGCGCGCCATTGATGGCCACGCCAAGAACTTCAGCCTCTTCCTTCATCCCGGCGGTCGCTTTCAGCTCACGCCGCTCTACGACGTGATCTCGGCCTGGCCGGTGATCGGCCGCCGCAGCGGCCAGTGGCCACAACAGAAACTCAAGATGGCGATGGCTTGGCATGGTGAAAAAGGCCGCTACACCAAACCCCTAGAGATCACCGCCCGGCGCATGCTGCTCACCTCAAAACGGCTGGGGCTTGGTGATGCCCAAGCCAGCCTTTGCGATCTGATCGCCAAGACTCCAGCAGTGGCGAACGTTGTGCGTTCTCAATTGCCACCAGGCTTTCCAGAGTGCGTCGCCGATCCGGTGTTGTCGGGTCTGGCAGCTTCAGCCGCCGAGATGCAACGCCAACTGTTGTGATGCCAACTGATGTGATGCCTGCTTTTCCCCTTCGGCACCGTCTTTGGCTACTTCTGACAGACTTAGTCCATGCCTCAACTAGGCAGGCAGTCTCATCATGGCGCCATGGATTCGCTGCGCGTAGTGAACGTGCATCAGGCCAAAACCCACCTGTCGCGCCTGATCGACGATGCCCATGCCGGCGAGACGATCGTGCTGGCCAAGGCCGGCAAGCCCTGGGCGCGGCTGATGCCCCTGCGCAATCCCAATGCCTTACTGGAGCCGATGGCGGCCGACGAGCTGGCCCTCTGGGAAGACGGCGGCCTCCTGCCGGATGTTCTGCAGCGATGAGCGATTCAGTCGGCTACCTGCTCGACAGCCACGCGCTGCTCTGGTGGTGGTTTGATCCGGAGCGCCTTTCTGAGCCGGTGCAGACCCTGCTCGCTGATCCAGCCACCACGGTGCTGGTGAGTGCCGCCACGGTGTGGGAGTTGAGCCTCAAGCACCATCAAGGCAAATTGCCGGAACTAGAGCAGGCCATCGGCGATCTACCCGGACTTCTCCAGGCCGATGGGTTCCAGGCCCTGCCAATCGCATTGGCCCATGGGCTGCGCGCCGGCGCCTACAAGCAGCCACACCGCGATCCCTTTGATCGCATGCTAACTGCCCAGGCCGAACTGGAGCGGCTGGTGCTGCTCACCGCCGATCCCCACCTCTCCACCTTCCCCTGCCGCACCCTCTGGTGACGGCCCAAGGCCAGGGGCTGCCTGGATGTTGCTGAATGCAGCGTCAGCCCGAAGAACCCTCGCAAGAGTATTTTTCGTGCGAAAGAGTAGACAGGTCTTCCGCTCCAGCCCCCTTGCCCCCGTTGCGCTGCCACTTGCTGATCGGCCAGCCCGCCAGCGGCAAAACCACCCTCGCCAAGGCCCTGGCGCCCCTGCTCACTGGCCCCGGTGAACCTCCGGCCCTGGTGCTCTCCACCGACGTGATCCGCGCTGAGGTATTTGGTGATGCAGCAGTACAGGGGCCATGGGTGGACATCCAGCAACGGCTGCATCAGCGCATTCAAGAGGCTGTGGCTGCGGGCACTCCGGTGATCGTCGATGCCACCCATGCCCGCCGCGCCTGGCGCCTGGCGATCACCCAGGCTCTTCCGCTGCCAGCAACCGTGGAGTGGATCGGCTGGTGGCTCTACACCGACCTGCCCACCTCTTTGGAGTGGAACAGCCGGCGCCAGCGGGCCGTGCCGGTGCCGGTGATCCAGGAGATGGCCGCTGCCCTTGCCGATCCCCATTTTGGGCCATGCCGGGCGGAGGGGTTTTCCGCGATCTGCGCTGTGGTGCCAACCCATCACGGCGAGCTGACGCCGGTGCTGCAGGCAGAACTGGCCAGGCTGGATAAGCGCATCCGCTCTGCCACCAACCGTGAGCGCAAGCTGCAGCGCCACGGTTACTCGCGGCTGCTCGATCTCGAACGGCTGGTGTATCTGATCCGCCTGCTGAGCAGCTGGCCCGACCTTGACGCCACCGATCCCGCCAGCACCGAGGAGCTGGAGGCGATCCTCTCGCCACTGCCCCAGGGTGATCTGGCCGCTCGTGCTGCGGCCTTTCTAGGCCAGTTGCATGGCCAGTGTTTTGCTGATGCCACTGCGGTTCGCAGTGATTTGGCCTGGCTGGAGGCCAATGGCTTCTGCAGCGCCGTGCCGGTGTCTGCGCCAATCCAGCTCGCAGAGGTTCCCCAGCGCAAGCGGGGTGATGCTGCAAGTGGCGCAAGCCATGGAGGCCTGCCGCCCATGGGCGATGGGCCGGTGTTTCTGCGGGTGATGACCCTGCTGCGCCATCTGCTGCAACAGCCCTTTGATCGGCCGGCAGACCGCGGCGCCAACTTGCACCAGCACCTGATTGCCGCCACCGAGGCAATCCCCGGTTCCTACCTGAACGGTGAAACAGCCACCCTGCGTAAGGACCTCGAGAAGATCCTTACCCCCTACGGCTTCCGCAACCGCAACGACAACGTGCGTCACGGCTACTGCCTGGGCACCGCTGTGCTGCCTGCGGCGCGGTTGCAGGAGCTGCACAACGTGCTGCGCCAGAGCGCCGGCCGTCTGGCCGATCCTTCTGCTCAAAACCTGCTGGCCGAGCTTGATGAGCGGCTGGGCTGGGCAGGGATCAGCGCCGATGGCGTGGCGCCAGTGCGCAGCTACGCGCGCCACGCGGTGGTCGACACCAAGCTGGTGCGGCGCGATTCGCTGGCGGCTCCCCGGCGGGCTGACGCCATTGAGGCCGCAATCGTTGAGCACCGGCGGGTGCTGCTTGAGCGCTACTCAGGCGTTGGCAGCTTTGCTGGTAGCCCCGCTGGCGAACTGCGGGTGTGGCCGCTGCAGCTGATCTTCCACAACGTCGGCTGGTATCTCCTCTACGAGGAAGACCAGGTGGGCCATGAGCAAGGACTGATCCGCAGCGAACGGCTAGACCGGCTCGCCCTGCGCAGCAGCGATGGCGGATTGCGCCGCAGCCAAGAGGAACATTCCGTGGCTCTGATCCGGCTGGAGCGCTTGCTGCACCACAGCGGCGGCATCTACTTCGGGGCTGATCTGGAGCAGCAGCTGGCCATCGCCAGCCCGTCGGCCCAGCGCCGCAGCCAGATGCTCACCACCCTGCGCTTTTGCTGCGCTCCCTGGGCGTTTGCCTTTATCCGCGAGGGGCTGCAGCGCTACCCGATCGAGCACACCCGCTTCTCCAAACCGCTGCCTGGCGATAGCTGGTGGCACCACCACAAGGCACCGCATGTGCTCGAACCTGGCACCTCCAGCGACAGCCACCCCTATCCGGTGGAGCTGGATCTACCGCCATGGACGGTGGCAGCCGACATTGACCTACGCAGCTGGCTATTTGCCTTTGGCGGTGGCATCCGCATCGAAAGCCCCGACGTGCTCAGGCAGGAGCTGGTGGACCGTTGCCGAGAGGCGATTGAGGCCAATGCAGGCAACGCAAGGGCGTCTGCTGTCACGCCAGAGCTGGGGCACAGTTTTGGTAACCGGCTGCGGAGTTCATAGGCAGGCGGAAGGCGAATGCCTCTTGCTCAAAGCTGAAAAGTCGGGCCCTGTCAGCTCCCGAACTTGCGATCCAACCACTGGGTCAGCACATAGACCCCGATAAACATCGGTAGATAGGCGATCCACATGTTTGGCAGGTCAAGCTCTGAGTTGTTGATCAACACCAACCCGCCATAGCTGACTGCGCCATAGATCAACGCCCTGCGCAGTGGTCCGGTGATCTTGTTCAAGCGAAATTGCTGTTGGGCCTTGCGTCAGGCTATGACCAGCAGCTGCTCACTCCTCGTCGTCGCTACCGCCCACGGGCACTAGGCGGATCTGCTTCTTGCCCAGCCTGATCTCGAACTCATCGCCTGGCTTGAGTTCGAGCATGGAGGTGTGGGCCTTGCCGATCATCAGGTTGCCGTTAAACTGCACCTTGGTGGTGTAGATCCATCGTTGGTTTCTTACATAAGTGCTATTCCTCCGGCTGCGTTGTGGATGGTTTTCTGGCTCAGGTGATCACCGCCGCCAGAGCCCCAGCCACTCGTTGTCGCGCTCGGGGGCTGAGCCCTGCGCCGGCTCCCAGAGTTCCTGGCGGAATCCGGCTGCCGCCAGCTGCTGCGCCAGCAGCGCCGAGTCGCTGCCCCACGGGGGGCCATCCGGCCGCGGGTGGCACCAGAAGAGCCCCAGCAACCAGCTCCCGGGGACTAGCAACCGCGCCAGGGTGTCGAGATAGGCCTCGCGCTGGGCGGGATCAATCGCGCAGAAGCAGGTGTGCTCCAGCACGCCCTGCAGGCTGCCGGTGGTGATGCCGGCTGCCGCCAGCGCCCCCCCATCGAAGAGATCGGCCTGCAGCCAGCGCAGCTGGGTGCAATCAGAACCATGCACCGCCTGGGCTCGCTCAATGGCCTCACCGCTGAAGTCCAGCCCGATCACCTCGTAGCCGAGATCGGCGAGCAAGGCCGCCTCATGGCCCCGGCCGCAGCCGGGCACCAACACCCGACCCGGTGGCTGGGGTGTTCGGCTGTCAGTGCGCAGAAAGGTATCCAGAGGCGGCGCGGGCTTGCCCAGCTCCCAGCGATCACTGCCCTCGAGATAGCGCTGGTCCCAGTTCGATGCGGCCATAGGGCGTATCTCAGCAGCACAGCATTCAAAAGGCGCCCCGTGGGGGGCGCCTTAGCACCGGTTGCGGCGGTTACCTGCTCACACAAGGACTGCCGGTCGGGTGTCTATGGGTTCACGCATCACCTGTCTGGAGCCTGACAGGAAAGGAATAGGGATCACGTTTGGGAGATGAGATGCTCGGGGCTTGACCTTCTCGGTTGTGATCCAGACCCGGGTTATGCAGCCCAGGGATGTAATGGGCGGGAAACAAAACTAGCGTATCGCTCTCTGCGGTTGCGGGATGGCATTCGCGCCATGCCATCGCGTTGACTCTGATGAAACATTCGCACCTCCGTTGCGTGCACCGGCTCGGGTTGGCTCCCGGGCCTCCCCTCAACTTCAAACTATGCCGCTTTTCAAGCAGTGGTGGGTTTTGGGAGTACCTGTTCCCGTACTCCCGGTCCCACAGTCAGAGCAGGGATTCGCAGGCTTCTCCGTCCCTGTTTCCATCGAGATAGCTGTGCCCCTGTCGCAGCAGCTCCTGGGCTTTGGCATAGGAGCTGATCTCGCTGCAGCGGTAACGGCGGCCGCCTGGTGTTGTGCCATCAGGGATGACGACTGAGCGGCGAGCTCGCCGGAAGTCCCAAGGCCGGGTGATGCCGCCCTCCACCTGCCAGACCCCATAGCGCCGCCGACTGGCACGGTATTCCGCGTCCAGATACTCCTTGGCGTTACACCCACTGAGGTACTGGCGGTAGGCAAAGGCTTGGCCGTCTTCCACCAGCGCCAGGTTGATGTTGATCTCGCTGATCACCTCGGCGACACTGCGGCCATAGCGATCGGTGGTCTTGACCTCGAGGCTGACCTCGCGCCCGACAGGGAGCCGCTGCTGCAGGTAGTTGCAGGCCTGCTGGCCGTAGGGGCCCTGGGCGGTCTCAGGTGCATCGATGCAGGCCAACCACACCCAGCAGAAACGTTCTAGCCATTGCAGGAGTTTGCACCGGCAGCCTTTTCATGCTCTTCCTGCATGACTTGGTTGCAGCTGGCTGATCTGCGCCAATCTGTATCTATGCCTCAAAAGACGCTGGGCCGCAATTCTCTGCTTCTTGCTTGCACGATTGCAGCTTTGGCGGCAGGAAGTGCCCTAGCCCAGCAGCCGGTTCAACCGCTGCCCAAGGTTGGAGGTTGCCCGCTTGGCTACTACAGCTCTGGCGGCTACTGCGTGCCGAGCTCTGGTGGTAACACCCGCGGCGCCATTGAGAAAAGTGGTGCCGGCTGTCCGCTGGGGTTTTACTCATCTGGCAATTACTGCCTCAGCAGCCCCAGTAACGAGCGCGAGGCGATTCAAAAGAGCGGCAAGGGATGCCCCCTGGGCTGGTATTCATCAGGCGGCTATTGCGTCAAGAGCCGATGAAGCCTGTCTTGCTAGCAGTTATATGTTGCAGATCTTGCTGAGCTGCCGTGCCCCAAAGTGAATTGTTGCGGTTTCTGGCCCAGGTGAGGGCTGATGCCCTCACCGCTGATGAGGTGTCGCTGCTGGCCCAAGAGCGGGGCTTTCTGGTCTCTGGCAGCGACATCCTGCGCTTCCATGGCCAGTCGGCTTCTGGGATCCGCATCAGCCGTATCGACCACCCTGGCGAATATCCAGGCCGCTACTACTGAGTGCGCTTTAGCCCGCGATCACTACATACAAACAAACCCCCAAGGTTGGCCCCGGGGGTCGTCGTGTCCTCACACGCTGGAGCGTGGAATGGGCTGGCGAAGCTGCTGGCGTTGGCACCTGGGGCCATGCATTCCAGGTGTGGGGCGGATGGTCCTCCTGAGGGCACCTGAGGCGGTGCGGCTGGAGTGTCGATCAGTCAGGCGCACAAGGTGAGCTGCACTGGGGAATGCTGCTCTCTTGCCCGGCTGAACGACCCGCCCACATTAGATAAAGACTGTTGGAGCAGGGGCCTGGCGTCAGCGTGCTTCTTGAACCTGGCGGGGTGGCGTGTCGTCCATGTTGGGCGCCTCCTTGGTGGATGAACACAGCATCGCTGCGCTAGCGGCTCAGCACAATCAGCCTTTACACGCATTGCCTCCAGCTGCAGATGGGAGCAGGTTGGAGTGTTGGCGTGCTGCTCACCAGAGGCCTGACATCAGCAGGGCGTCCGCCTCCGGCAGGCGCCAGTTCGCAGCCAGGCGATCCCTGAAATGCTGCCCTGATCCCACTGATTGTGCTGGCCCTGGCTGCCGTCAGCACCAGCTGGCGCTGCGCTGCATAACTTGAGAGTGACCAAGGTCCGTCATGCTGCCTGGAGGAAGTCTCTCTCCATTTCCATGGTTGCCCGTTTGCGTCTGCTAACCCTGCCTGCCCTGTTGGTATCGCTGCTGACCCTGGTCTGGGCCCCGGCCGCATGGGCGGAACAGCCCTCCGCTCCATCCAGCCGTTGCAACAACGCCACCCTGAAGGGCACTTACCTCTACAGCTCGGTCGGCATGCTGGATGGCAAGCCCTACGCCGAAGCCGGCCGCGAGGTGTACGACGGCAAAGGTGGCGTCGAACTCACCTACCGCGGGACCGGTGGCGCCACCGGCACGATGCGCACTACCTACAGCGTCAGCCCCGACTGCATCGGGAGGGCTGTCTATCCCTACGGTCAGACCCTGGTGAGCTTCATCAGCCCCGATGGCAGCCGTTTCGCTTACACGATCACCCGCGGCCCTGGAGATCGGCCCACCGTGCTCTCAGGTTGGGAGATCCGCGTCGATCCGTAAGGTCCAGTCATTTCATTGCATGCTTTGCGGTGTGCTGAAGGCTTAGGACAGGCGGTCTTCTGAGAGCTGGCGAAAGGCATCGTTCAGCAACACCACCTCGGAGAACGACTGCTCGAGGTCAGAGAAACGCTGAGGGTCAAACAGCTGGTCGAGATCGAACTTGAGGATCGGCCGGATGCTGGCCGGCACGCTGAGGAAGTCATTCAGCTTGCGCAGCATCTCGCCAGCGCTGACGTCAGCCCAGCCAGTTTGGTGAGCGCATCGGCGGTCCAATGGCGCTCCTTGAGGCAAGCCATGGCAGTGCTCTGCAGCCAGGTGGTAACACCACTGGCTGCAGAGCAACCGGCTGCGTTCCACCGGCGGGCTGATGCTGGTGGAGATAACGCTCGAATGGCGATAGTTGCTATCTGAGTCAAGCGTGCGGCACACCACATTGATCCTGGGGGTGTAAAGATCGCCGGCCACGTTGAGGGAGTCGATGGCCCCAAACCGCTGTTGAACCATGCAGGGGTCATGGCGAAAACGTTGTTTGTGGAGCAGAGCGGCATAGACCACCGCTGCGATGGCTGCCACAAGCACGGCTGCAATCAGAAAGAAATGCCAGTAGGCCAGCACAAAACCCAGGGTCACCAAAGCCAGCAGGCCACCGCAACCGATACCGCATCCATTGTTCTGCTGGGCAAGGAGGGTGGCGGCCATGGCTGGGCTGGCAAACGACACCGGCTCCACAAATTGAAGACACCCCCCTTGAGCACCAGGCAACAGGAGCGTGCTGACGATCCGGCCCCTGCTCCAACCTTTGCTACGGATAATTGATGTTCCTGGCAGCAACGGCCGCCCACTGCATCGCCCTAGGTGCCCCGGAGCTAACGGAGCGTCCTGACGTCATCCTTCAGAGCACCTCAACGGATAGCCACCCGTAAAAGGCCTGGAGAACTCCCTTGTGGAGCGATCAAGGGCCCTCTCCGCCGCGGACTGCCTGGAAACGCTGCTCAATCGGGTGGGCAAGGGCCATCACGCCCAGGCTGATGGCGATGCCGATGGCACAGGCAAGCAGACGTTTGTCAGCCATCAGCGACAGGTCGCCGGCGTTGCTGTCGAACAGCACGATCGTGGCCGTAAGAACGGTGACCATCAGAGCTGGATGGCCCTTGCGGGCGGCGATTGCAGCGGTGATCGCCGCCAGGGCGATGGCCGGCACCTGAAGGGGCAGGATGTGGGGCAAGGCCGGGGCCACGAGGATCACCAACCCAACACCCGCCAGGGTTCCCAGGGAGCGGTGCAGGGCGACCCTCCAGGCATCCCGCACGAACGGCCGCAGCACCAGGAAGGGCGTGAGGATCAACCACAGCCCAGTGGTGTGCCAGTGGTGCTGCAGGGCGATCGGGGTGGTGATCAAGGTGGTGGCCGCCAGCAGCGAGCCATAGGCCAGGGCGCGGCGCCAGCTGTGCGCCACCGCAAAGGCCGCTGGGGTGCCTGCCCCATCAGGGCGGGGCAACAGCTTGCTGAGCAGCAGGGTGGTGAGACTGCCTGAGGCGAGCACGCCGAGCACCAGCTTGGCCAGGTCGCTGGTTGTGGCAGTGGCCGCCAGCGGACTGTTAGTGATCAGCAGGCAGAGGCTCACCACCATCAGCCAGTAGACCGGCTGCAGCTGCCAACGAGCGCTCAGGCCCAGAGCGAGGGCTGTGAGCGTCATCACAACGGTGCCCGCAGCCGGATCGCCCTGGCTCAGCGCGGCCGGAATGGTGAGCACGGCCAGGCTGCCAACGCCCAGCAGGGCCTGACGCCAGCCCAGCTTGATCCCGATCACCAGGGTAGCCAGGTTCGCCAGGCTGAGCAGGCCCACGGCCCGCTCGAGACCAAGCCCGCGGGCGATCTGCTCCGTCAGCACAAGGCAGAGCACCACCACAAGCACCAGCACCACGGCCCGAGTGCGTGAAGTCATCCCAGGCGGCCTCGTTAGACGGATGACTCAGTCAACTGCCCCACGAGTTAACCCATCGGGCTGGGCTCGCGTTGTGACGTCCCCGTGTTGGGGAGTACCCATGGTTCTCACCGCACGCGCGGCAATTACCCCATCCGGATGCTGGCCAGCTCAGCCCAGCAGCCGCTCAATACAGGCCCAAGCCGCACCAACTAGGGCCGCCCAGGCGTTGAAAGCACCGGCGGGCCACAGCACCGGGCCGGCGAAAAACACCGCCAGGCTGGCGATCACCCCCACCACTGCTGCGGTGATGGCGGTGAGCGGCGCCCCAAGGCGCAGGTCGCCTCTCGAGGCTTCCACCAGCGGTGCGCCGGCCAGGATGAAGCCGAAGGAAGGCAGGAAGGTGAACCTCACGGTCACCAGGGTGGCCGCCACCGCCAGAGGCCAACTTGCAGCGCCGGCACCAGATCCCGACCCCTGGTTCCAGCCGCCCATGAAGCCCACGAAGGCCACCACCATGATCAAGGGGCCCGGTGTGGTTTCGCCGAGGGCCAGGCCATCGAGCATCTGGCTGGCCGAGAGCCAGCCGAACTGCTCCACCGGCCCCTGGGCCACGTAAGGCAGCACGGCGTAGGCCCCACCGAAGCTGAGTAGGGCCAGGGGGATCAGCACGCCCAACCCCCAGATCAGCAGCGTGAGCGCCAGGCGCCGCCGGCTTAAGGACGGCAAACACCACCGCCAGCAATGGCAGCTGGCCCCAGAGGGCGTAGCCAGTGGCCAGGGCCGTGAGCACCAAAATCGATGGCGCCAAGTACAGTCCGCCGGCGATCAGCCCGCCCCTGGTGCCATGCATGAGCCAGCCCAGGTAGGTGGCCAGCTGCATGGCCTCCGGCCCCGGCAGCAGCATGCAGTAGTTGAGGGCGTGCAGGTAGCGCCGCTCCGAGAGCCAGCGGCGCCGGTCCACCAGCTCCCGATGTAGCAGGGCGATCTGGCCCGCCGGCCCCCCGAAGCTCACCAGCCCCAGCTGCAGCCAAAAGCGGGAGGCCTCAGCAAGGCTCACAGGGCTGACAGATCCAGTGGTCACGGGCGTGGGCAATGCGGGCACCATGAAGATCAACGCGCTGAAGTCTGGGCAGTGGCGGCTGGTCTGACCCCATGGCGACTGCGCTGGATCACCTCACCCGCCTGGAGCAGCAGCGATTCACCGGCCTGAAAGGGTTGCCAGTGCTCGTCGGTGGTGAGCGCCGAAAAATCCACCTGCAGCGGCGGATCCGCCAGCGTGGCCTTGCAGAAGGGTGCCCGGCGCGTCAGCCAGTGAAGCCGGCTAGTGGCGGTGACAAACAGCCACTAGCCGTTGCTGATTAGGGCATTGAAGGTGCCCCGCTCGGCCAGTTGGGCGGCGCAGTGGTGCAGTTGCTCAAACAGAGCGCTAGAATCCGCCGGATCCACGCGGGCTCGATCGAGCTGCTCCAGGATCCAGCAAAACGCTGCTTCGCTGTCGGTGCTGCCGAAGGGCCGGTAGCGATCGCCCAAGGCAATGGCGCCTTGGCGGTCGCCGTTGTGGGCAAATACCCAGGTCTGGCCGCCCCAGCCGCGGGAAAAGGGATGGCAGTCCTTGCGGATGTGGGCGATGCTCACCAAGGCCTTGGGTGAGTAGGTCTGGTGTCGCTGCTGCTGAAGCTGGTTGTTGAACAGCTGATGGGTGGGGTGAAGGAGAGCAAGCCGATCAACTGAGGATTGGGGAGGGCCGATGCCCTGCAGAGATGGCAGGACCAACACCCCAATAGGAGCTCCCTTCTCCATGCTCCTCTGTTCAGTCCAGCCCGCCCAGGCGAATGAGTCCGCCCACCACCACGAAGGCGATCGCCAGGGCGGTGATGCTGCGGATGTGCCAGGCCAGGCCGCTCAAGTTGGCGTCGGTGAGGTTGGGGATCAGCCGCAACCGGGCGTGCAGGGCTAGGGCGGCGGTGCCAGCCAGCAGCAACAGCTTGACGCCCACCAACATGCCGATCGGGTTGGCCGGGCTGAACAGCCCCCGGAAGCCGGGGAGATAGATCCAGCCCATCCACAGGCCGGTGAGCACCTGAATGGCCAGGGCCGTGAGCCCCAGCGGCTCAAAGACCTCCTCGAAGGCGCGCACCTGGGCCGCGCTCTGGGCTCGCAAGGCCCTGGGTAGCACCCCCAGATCCAGTACCAGATGGCCGCCGGTCCACACCGTGGCGGCCAGGGCATGAACAATCACCAGCAGCGGGAAAACAGACACGGCAGCTCCTTTGCAGGTGCATCCACGATGGGGGCAATGTGCCGGGTCTTACCATGAGGGTGATCATGGATCTATGTGTGGTGCCGATCGGGGTGGGCGTGCACCTTGCCCCCTACATCGCCGCCTGCGAGAAGGTGCTCACAGAAGCCGGCCTCAAGATCCAGCTGCATCCCAACGGCACGGCGATCGAGGGTGAGTGGCAGCAGGTGTTCCAGGCGATTGAGGCCTGCCACCAGGCGGTACACGCCATGGGCTGCCCCCGCGTTTACACCACCGTCAAGATCAATACCCGCACCGATAAGGAGCAGACCCTGGAGGACAAGGTGGCCAGTGTGCGGGCGCTGCTTTGAGCGCGGGGTCGCCCTGATCAGGCGACATTGAAAAGTGAGCCAGTCGGTCGCTTTCTCATGGTCAATCCCCTGAACCCAGAGGCTGCGGCGGCTTCCACTGCGGCGTGCAGACCTGCCAGCCGGATCTGCGCTTCTTGGCCCAGAGCTTGATCGCCTCCTCCCTTCTGATCTCCTTGCGGCACTACCGCTTAGCGGAAGGCTGCGCCTAGAGCAGCGGCGCCTGGCCGGGGATCAGTTCGCCGGTGGTGAGCTCCAGGGCTTGGGAGTAGCGGCTGTAGCAAACCGGGTTGAAATGGAGCACCTGACGGCCATCGCTGATCCAGCCCTCCTGCGGAGACAGCGGTGGTCGCTGGCGATCACCGATGTGCATGGGCTGCTCAGGCCACCTCCGGCGCCCAGCCCTGGCAGCGGCTGGTCAGGTGCTCGCCGTGGGCGATCAGACCCTGATTGAGCTGACAGGTGAGAACCGGGATGCAGCTCACCCCGGCGTGGTGCTTAAACCAATGGCAGGTCATGCAGACCTTCCGGCTGCAGCTCTTCTGCAGGGCTCTCTCATCGAGGTAGGGCCACTCCTCGATCGGGGTTTCGAGCCGGGCATTCAGTGACGCGGGCCGGAGGAGAGGGGCACCCATGAATCACGGTCAATGCGTACGCTTGTACTAGCACGGTTGGCGGGATTTGCTGCCTTCCCCTTGCGCCCTCGATACGGTGCGCTCAGCGGATAGGGGCCGATGTTGCGCGAGCTTGTTCTAGCCATCGGCATCCCTCTGGTCCTGCTGCTGCTGGCGGTGCTGGCAATGGAACACTGGCATCGGGCTGATCATCGGCCGGTCGCTGCTGCGCTCGTTGCTGCAGCGCTGAGGCTCAGGCTGGCTGGCTAATGCAGCTCACCGTGATGTGCTCAGAATCAGCTCCAGCTTTGATGTGGAGGGGGCCGATGCTGAGTCCGCCACGCGACGTGCTCTGAGCCAACAGGGAGCCCAGGCTCTCGGCAGCCGCAGGACCCGCCAGTTCCAGCGGCAGGGGCAATCCATAGAAGCCGTACAGCTGCTCGACTGTGGTGGCTGAATTGAAATTGAGCGTCAGATCGAGTGGTAACTCAGGCGGCTCTGGGTCGGGCTCAAACAGCCTGTTGAGCAGTGGCTCCAGCTTGATCCGCATCGCCACGAACACATGGTCACCCGGCATGAGCAGCGTTGTGCCGCGAGGCATGACCACCTCGCGGCCACGGAGGATCAGCGAGACAACGACGCCATCGGGCAAGGCCAGATCACGCAGCCTCTGACCGGCCACGTGGGTTCGCGCCTTGACGGTGTAATCGAGGATCTCACCATCGACTTGGCGCAGGGTGTTGATCTCCACCGACAGAGCAGGGGTGGGATCGGCGGGCCGGCCGATCTGCAGCCAGCGGGCCACCAGCGGCAGCGACCAGCCCTGGGTGAGTGCTGAGAGCAGCACCACGAAGAACACCGCGTTAAAGATCTGACCGCTCTTGGGCACGCCGGCCAGCAGCGGGAAGGTGGCCAGGGTGATCGGCACCGCGCCCTTGAGCCCCACCCAGGAAAGGAAGGTGAGCTCGCGGCGGCGGAACTGGAACGGCAGCGCCGACGCCCACACGGCTAGGGGCCGGGCCACCAGGATCAGGACCAGGGCGATTAGCAGCCCTTCCCAGGCCACCGCTAGCAGGCGACTGGGAAAGCTGAGCAGCCCCAGCATCACAAACAGCACAATCTGAGCCAACCAGGCGGTGGCGTCGTGGAAGGAAAAGATGCCGCGCCGGAACACGATCGAGCTGCTGCCCAGCACGATCCCGGCGATGTAGACGGCCAGGAAGCCGCTGCCGCCCAGCACCGCCGCCAGCCCAAAGGCCACCAGGCCAAAGGCGAGGGCCAGCAGGGGATAGAGGCCCGGGTAGTCGAGGTTGATGCGGTTGATGGACCAGGTGGCCAGGCTCCCCGTCAGCAGCCCGGCGAGGGTGCCCACGCCGAACTGGCCCACAAACAGCCACAGCAGCGCCTGGGGCGAATCAGCGGTGCCGGTGATCACGCCGATCAGGCCGAGCGTGAGGAAGATCGCCATCGGATCGTTCGAGCCGCTCTCCACTTCAAGAGTGGAGGTGAGCCTTTCAGGCAGCTTGAGGCCGCTGCTGCGTAGGACAGCAAATACCGCTGCCGCATCGGTGGAGCCGACGATGCTGCCCACCAGCAGCCCCTGCAGCAGAGGCAGCTTGAGCACCCAGGCGGCCGCTAGGCCCGTGATCACCGAGGTGAGCAGAACACCGAAGGTAGAGAGGACCAGGGCTGGCTTCCACACCTTCTGCACCGAGGTGATCGACGTGCGCAGGCCGCCGTCAAACAGGATCAGGGCGAGGGCAACGCTGCCGATGCTGTTAGCCAGGCTGTAGTTCTCAAAAGGAATCCGGCCCAGGCCTTCCGAGCCCGCCAGCATCCCCACCGAGAGGAACAGCACCAGCACGGGCACGCCAATCCGGGCTGAGAACTTGCTGGAGGCGATGCCGAGCAGCAGCAGCACGCCTGCCAGCAGCATCGCCAGATTGATCCACATGCGCTCCGCGCCGGCTCAGGCCGTCTGAGGTTGGCTCAGATGAGCGTCAACTGCACTCAGTCAGGCGCATCACTTCCTTGCGTGAACCCCCAACTGGTGTTGGGCCGCTCTCAGCATGACCGCAGCGCAGCCCTGGTTCATGACCTTCAGCACTGTCTTTCACGAGCTGGCCGCGATCTTGGTGATTGCCGGTGTGATCGGGGTCCTGGCCCTGAAGCTGCGCCAGCCTTTGATAATCAGCTACATCATCACCGGCATCGTGGCGGGCCCGGCGGTGCTGGGCTGGGCCTCCGGTGGCAGTGAGATCAAGCTGCTCTCCAGCATCGGCATTGCAGTGCTCCTTTTTGTGGTGGGCCTCAAGCTCGACGTGGGGTTAATCCGCTCGGTGGGCCCGGTGGCCCTGGCCACTGGGCTAGGCCAGATCGTGTTCACGTCGCTGTTTGGCTTCCTGCTCAGCCTCGGCCTTGGTTTTGCACCTATGAAGGCGATCTACATCGCCGTTTGCCTTACCTTCTCCAGCACGATCATCATCGTGAAGCTGCTCTCCGATAAGCGGGAGATCGATTCGCTGCACGGTCGGATTGCGGTGGGTTTTCTTGTAGTTCAGGACATCGCTGTGATCCTGGCGATGATCCTGCTCACCTCCTTCACCGCAGCTGGATCGGGGGGGATAGCGGCCCAGGGGATCCGCCTGTTGCTAGTGGGCACAGCGTTTGTGCTGGGCACCGTGGCGACGATGCGCTGGGTGATGCCACCGCTGCTGGGCCGCTTGGCTCAGAACCAGGAACTGCTGGTGCTGTTTGCCGTGGCCTGGGCGGTGGGGCTGGCGGCCCTGGCCGATGGCGTGGGGTTCAGCAAGGAGGTAGGAGCCTTTCTGGGCGGCGTGTCGATCGCTTCCACCGCCTACCGGGAAGCGATCGCCTCACGGCTCACCGGCCTGCGCGATTTTCTGCTGCTGTTCTTCTTCATCGACCTGGGCTCAGGCCTCACCCTCACGGCAGCGGGTGTGCAGCTCTGGCCGGCGCTGGTGCTGTCGCTGTTTGTGCTGGTTGGCAACCCGCTGATCGTGGTGGCGATCATGGGCGTGATGGGCTACCGGCGCCGAACTGGCTTCCTGGCTGGCCTCACGGTGGCTCAGATCTCCGAATTTTCGCTGATCCTGGCGGCTCTTGGCCTGCGGCTCGGACAAATCGGAGAAGCGGAAGTCAGCCTGATCACCTTGGTGGGTGTGATCACGATCGCGCTCTCGACTTACATGATCCTGGGCTCCGATCAGCTTTATGCCTGGCTGGAAGGTCCACTGCGTATCTTCCAGCGGGCAACCCCATTCAGTGAACTGAAGGGCAGCATCAGTGGACCCGCAAAGGTGGATGTTGTTCTGCTGGGTTTAGGCCGCTACGGCAGTGCGATTGTTCGCCAGCTACGGGCGCACGAGTTGTCGATTCTTGGCATCGACTTCGACCCCCAGGCACTGCGCCTTGCCGCTGCTAAGGGACTACCGGTGCAGTACGGCGATTCGGAGGACCCCGAGTTCACGGCCTCCCTGCCGCTGTCATCGGCCACGGTGGTGGTGAGCACCCTCCCTTCGCTGGAGAGCAATGCGGCCATCCGCCATGGCCTGGAATCGGCGGGCTTCCGGGGGCATTTCATCGCCACCGCCCACGACGAGGCTGAGGTGGTGAAGCTGGAATTGATCGGTGCTAATCGCACCCTGTTGCCGTTTCTCGATGCGGCCGAGCGGGCGGCCGAGCTGATCGTTGAAGACCTATTCAAGCTCCGACAGATACAAAGTTCGTCGTCGTGATAATTCCTCTCTTACGCAACCTGCGCTGGTCCTGTTGCTGCTGCAGCGCTGAGGCTCAGAACCGTCTCGATCCAGTCATGGTTCCGCCGCTGGCAGATCCGATCTGCCATAGGTGATGAGGCCCTTCAGTGGACGGTGGCTGTGCCCAGGTTTGATTCAGGGCGGTGCTCCAGTCGCTCAGCGAGCCAGACTTTGATGATCGACTGTCGTGTCACGCCAAGGCGAGTGGCCTCACGATCGAGCTGCTCGACCATCCAGAGGGGGAAATCAACATTGACGCGCTTCTGCTGCAGGCGAGGCCGCGTAGCGGCGTCGAGATCGAGTGCGCCGAGCACGGCGTCACCAGCATCGAAGCAACGATCGAATTCAGAACTGTTCATAGAGCTGTACCTCTTCCAGGCGGGAGCGACGGACAGAAATGAGACGGATGGCCTGGCTGCGATGGGTGATCACGGCTGACCAGTGCTTGCCATGGATCTGAGCAATGACGAGAAACCGAGGCTCGTCCGTTGTGCGGGCAGGGATCTCCAGCAGGTCGGGATCGTTCCAAAGAGCCTGGGCATCGACGAAGTCAATACCGTGCTTCCCCTGGTTGGTCTTGCTCTTGAGCGGGTCGAACTCAAAGTCCATAGAGTTCTAAATCTATACCTTTTTGACTCAAAAGGTGTGCGTCGCGTCTGCTGGTTCTGATTCAGGCTGCCACCTGCTGGTGGTGCTGGGCTGAACGCACCTATTGGTGCTGATTTGCCAAGCGCACCTATCGGTGCGACACAAGAAACGCCTCAATCCATTAGTGATAGCGGCGCTGGCTGATGCGATCAGCAATTGAGGGTGCATCTGGCGGCACCTGAAAGCGCTTGCGGAATGCCTTGGTGAAGCCCTCCAGAGCAGGGCGGGGCAGGCCCCGAACGGTGGCGAGGATCTGCTGGATGGTGCCTGGATCGAGCGGGTCAAGGCTTGGATCTTTCTCTTGCTGCGC
>NZ_JBSYHW010000038.1:0-25609 GCF_056108345.1 Cyanobium sp. NIVA-CYA 375
TGAGGGTTCTGATGGTGCTCACCCAACCTGATGCTGATACCGACCGGGAGATCGCCGGGCACCTGCTGATCTCCATCCACACGTCAAGGAGTACGGCAAAAGCATTCGCCGCAAGTATCAAGTCAAGACCCGCCTGCAGCTGATCAGCACGCTGCTGGAGCTGAGGAGGGCGCTCTGGGCGCGGCGGGGTGCTGGTCGAGTTTGTGGTCTGCGCTCCTCGCTTGCCAACGGGCCCTGCAGCTCCTGCGCCAGCTCCACCAGGGCGATCAGGAGCTCCCGACTGTTGCAGCTCAGGCAGGCAAGGACGCTGCAGCTATCGGCTGCCCACTTGTCATTCAAGCAGTGAATGAAATTCATCCACTGCATGAATTCTCTTCCCCGTCTGGTCAGCGGCGCCCTCGCCGATCGGTTGGCGGTGATGTCGGCGGTGATCGTCACGGGTGCGCGGCAGATCGGTAAGAGCACCCTGGTCGAACAGCTCGTTCAAGGTGAAAGGCTCTACCGCACGCTCGACGACTTCGACGTGCTCGATGCCGCTAGGCGCGATCCAGAGGCGCTGGTGGGAGGAGCTCCTCGACACGCCCGATGAAGGATGGCGCGACCTGCAGGACCTCGCCACGATCAGCTCACTGCCTGATTTCCGCCGGCTGATGCAGGCGGCCTGCCTACGCCTGGGGCAGGTCCTCAACCAGACCGAGCTGGGGCGACACCGGCATCGCGCTGCACCTGGCCGGATCGGAACCGCAAGGTTCCCATCTCGAAAACCCGGTGCTGCAAGATCTGCTGGCGTGGCGCGACGCGCGCGTCGCCCGGGCGGAACCGGGGTACTGGCGCACGACCATCGGCGAGGAGGTGGATTTCGTGATCGAGGCGGCGAACTGCGCCCACCTGCGCACCTTCCGCGCTGAGTGCAGCAGCGTCGAATGGCTCACCCCCGATGTGCTGGCGGCCCCGTGCTTGCCAAGCGGCCCCCCCAGCACAGACGATGGCCCTAACACCTGGCACTTAATTCATGGCCGCCGAACGCTCCTTCATTGCCATCAAGCCCGACGGCGTTCAGCGGGGGCTGGTGGGGGAGATCCTCGGCCGCTTCGAGCGCAAGGGCTTCAAGCTGGTGGGCCTCAAGCAGCTCACCCCCAGCCGCGAATTAGCTGAAAGTCACTACGGCGTGCATAGCGAGCGCCCCTTCTTCGCCGGCCTGGTGGACTTCATCACCTCCGGCCCGGTGGTGGCGATGGTGTGGGAAGGCGATGGTGTCATCGCCAGCGCCCGCAAGCTCATTGGCGCCACCAAACCCCTCGAGGCCGAGCCCGGCACGATCCGCGGCGACCTGGCCGTCAACATCGGCCGCAACGTGATCCACGGCTCCGACGCCCCCGAAACCGCTGAATTCGAAATCGGCCTGTGGTTCCAGGCCTCCGAGCTGAGCGATTGGAGCCCCGCCGACCAGGTGTGGCGCGTCGAGGGCTGATCAGCTCCGTTCAAATCGCTGCCAGCTGAACTTATGCAGCTGGTTCTGCTCTGCGGTTGCCAGGTCGCCAAGGATCGCTCCCGCCACCAATTCAGCGGTGATCGCGGCCAGCAGTACGCCGTTGCGGTGGTGACCCGTCGCCAGCCACAGGCCGGGGATGGGGCTGGTGCCCAGCAGGGGAGCTTCGTCTGGGGTGTGGGGCCGAAAGCCCCACCAGCGCTCCATCGGCGGCCAGGCGCTCGCCTCCGGCAGCAGGCTGGCCACCCCCTCCTGCAGCTGGCGCTGGCCGGCGGGGGTGAGGCCCTCGCTGAAGCCGGCCTCGGCTTCGCTGGTGGCCCCCACCACCAGCAGGCCGTCTTGCCGCGGCACCAGGTAGGTGCCGGGTCCAAAAATCACCCGCCGCAATGCCTGCCGCGGCCCCTGCAGCGACAGCATCTGGCCCTTCACCGGAGTGATCGGCAGCTGGGGCAGTAGCTGGGAGCTCCAGGCACCGCAGGCCAGCACCGCCCGCTCGGCAGCGAGATGGTGCTCCTCCCCTTCGGCGCTGCGTAGACGCACCCCGCTGAGGGCGCCGCTCGGCTCGCAGACCAGCTCCAGCACCTGGCTGCCCTCCTGGAAGGTCACCCCCAGTTCCACGCAGGCCCGCTCCAGGGCGCGCATCAGCCGGCGGCGGTTGTCGATCTGACCGTCCTGTTCAAACAGCAGGCCCGCCTGCCAGCGCTCGCCGATGCCGGGAATCTCTTGCTCCAGGCCGCGGCGATCGAGGCGCTGGCCGAAGGCGGCGGTGGCATAGGCATCCCGCTCCGCCGAGGTGGCGAAGGGCACGACGATGCCGCAGGGCCGCAGACCGCAGCTCAGGCCGCTGTCGGCTTCGATCTGGGCCACCCAGGAGGGGATGAGCTGCAGGCTGGCCTGCCCCAGGGCGAGTAGGTCGCCGGCGAGCCCCTCGGCGTGGGGCGCCAACATGCCGGCCGCTACGAAGCCGGCGGCTTCGCTGCGGCGCCGACTCAGCACCCGTACTGCCTCGCCGCGGCGGGCGAGCTGGTGGGCCATGGCCAGGCCCATCAGGCCGCCCCCCAGCACCGTGATGGCTGGCCCCTTGGCTGCAGTCATGGCTGGGCAGGCGCCGCTGGCTCCAGCCCCAGCACCGTGTCCCCGCAGGAGCGCAGGGCAGCGTCAGCGGTAAGTAATAACAGTGGTTCCTGGCGACTTTGCACGAGCAGCAGCTGGTCGAACAGGTCGCTGGGGGCGGATCTGCTGTCGAGCTCTGCCAGGGCTAGCAGGTGCTCATTGCTCAGGGGTAGCCAGTGGAAGTGCTGACGGGTCACCTCCTGCTCCAGGCGAGCCAGGTCGAGCTGCACCCGGCCTTGGCGTTGCTTGAGGGCCAGTTCCCAGAGGCTCACCTGGCTCACGAACACCTCGGCCCCCGGCGCCTGCACGGCGGCGATGGCCCAGGCCGGCAGGCGCGGGTCGTCGGCTAGCCACCAGAGCAGCACCTGGGTATCGAGCAGTAGGCGTTTCATCGCAGCGGTGCGTCGAAGTTGGCGGCGATGGCAATGGCGTGGCGCATGGCGCCCGGTGCGTGGGCGGCGCTGGGGGTGGGTACCCAGGCGCTGAGGCGGGCTACCGGCTTGCCGGCTCTGGCGATCCAAATCTCCTCGCCCAGCTCCACCTGGAGCAGCAGGCGGGAGAGCTGGGTTTTGGCCTCATGCACATTCACCAGCTGGGGCCGGTTGCTTGGTGTTGGCTCGGTGGGGAATGGCGGGTAGGCCATGGCTGTAAAAACCTCTGGGCTTAGTTTTAGCTTAGCTAACCAGCGCAAATCCCTATCCGCCCCCCGAGCCCCCCTCTCCTTTCCCCATAGGATCGGCTCAGGCATTGATACAGGCCATGGCAGGCGCGGCAGTAGTACCAGCATCACCAGTTAAAACCCAGCAGGCCCCTTGGGAGGCGGTGATTGGCCTGGAGACCCATGTGCAGCTGGGCACCGCCAGCAAGATTTTCACCAGCGCCTCCACCGCCTTCGGCGACGCCCCCAACACCCATATCGACCCGGTGGTGTGTGGCCTGCCTGGCACCTTGCCAGTGCTGAATCAAAAGGTGCTCGAGTATGCAGTGAAGGCGGCCCTTGCCCTCAATTTGCATATTGCTGAGCACAGTAAGTTTGATCGCAAGCAATATTTTTATCCCGACCTGCCCAAGAATTATCAAATCTCCCAATTTGATGAGCCAATCGCTGAAGATGGCTGGATTGAAGTGGAAGTGGCCGAAAAAGGCAAAGAAACCTATTTGAAGCGCATTGGTATAGAACGGCTTCACATGGAAGAAGACGCCGGCAAATTAGTGCACGCCGGTAGTGATCGTCTAGATGGCTCCACCCACTCCCTGGTGGACTACAACCGCGCCGGAGTAGCCCTAGCTGAGATTGTCAGCAAACCGGATTTGCGCACCGGCCGCGAAGCGGCGGAATACGCCTCGGAGATTCGCCGGATCATGCGTTATCTGGGCGTGAGTGACGGCAACATGCAGGAGGGTTCCTTGCGTTGCGATGTGAATATCTCGGTGCGGCGCGGCCCCGATGCCCCCTTCGGCACCAAGGTGGAGATCAAGAACATGAACTCCTTCTCGGCTATTCAGAAGGCGATTGATTACGAGATTCAGCGCCAAATCAAGGCCTATGAAGCCGGTGAGCCGGTGCGGCAGGAAACCCGCCTTTGGGACGAGTCCAAGCAGCTCACTAAGAGCATGCGTAGTAAGGAGGGCGCCAGCGACTACCGTTACTTCCCCGATCCCGACCTTGGCCCCATCGAGGTTAGTGTCGCCCAGCGGGAGGGCTGGCGCGCCGAGCTGCCCGAGTTGCCCGCGGCTAAGCGGCACCGCTACGCCGAGCAGCTGGGTCTGTCGATCTACGACGCCCGAGTGCTCACCGATGAGCGCTCGATGGCCGAATACTTCGAGGCCGCGGTAGCGGCCGGCGCCGACGCCAAGGGCATCGCCAACTGGGTCACTGGCGATATTGCCGCCTATGTAAATGCCAACAGGCTGGCTATCGCCGAGTTGCCCCTCAAGCCCGAGCAGCTAGCTGAGTTGGTGCAGCTAATTGAGGGCGGCATCATCAGCGGCAAGATCGCTAAAGAGATCTTGCCCGAGTTGCTTGAGCAGGGCGGTTCTGCCAAGGCGATCGTGGCGGAGCGTGGCCTTGGCATGATCAGTGACCCTGCCGCGATTACGGCGATTGTGGAGGAGCTGCTGGCGGCCCACCCCGAGGAGGTGGCAGCCTTCCGCGGCGGTAAGAACAAACTGCAGGGCTTCTTTGTGGGTCAGCTGATGAAGCAAACCGGCGGCAAGGCCGACCCCAAGCTCGCCAACCAGATCCTGATTCAGAAGCTCAACGGCTGAGCGCCTGCTCCACTTGGGCGGCCAGCTGGTCGGGACCGCCCCGGTTGTTGAGCACCACATCGGCCAGCCCCCGTTTGCGCGCCAGCGGCCACTGGGCGGCGATCCGGGCGCGGGCATCGGCCTCGCCCAGGCCATCTCGGGCCATCAAGCGCTGCAGCTGCTGCGTCTCGTCGCAGTCCACCAGCCATACCTCGCTGCAGAGGGTCTCCAGGCTCGCCTCAAATAGCAGCGGCACCACCAGCACCACTAGCGGCTCCGCCCCCAGCTCCTGCAGCTCGGCTGCGAAGCGCGTACGCACCAGCGGATGGACTAGCTGCTCCAGCCAGAGCCGCTCGGCCCCATCGCCAAACACGATCCGCCCCAGGGCGGCGCGATCGATCTCCCCGCCGGGCGCCCGGACCCCAGCCCCGTAGCGCTCCAGCACCGCACTGGCACCCGGGCTCCCGGGCGCCAGTGCTTCGCGGGCGTACACATCCGCATCCAGCAGCGGCAGGCCCCGCGCCGCCAGTAGCCGGCCCACGCTGCTCTTGCCGCTGGCGATGCCGCCGGTGAGGCCAATGCGGCGTGCAGCAACCATGGCTTGAGAAGGGGCGTGGCGCTAATCCATGCTCAGGTTCGCAGCAGCTGCAGCCCGTGACCCACCCCTGGCACCCGATCCCTGGCGGCATCACGGCCCCCCGTGGCTTTCTGGCCGCCGCTGTCACCGCGGGCCTGAAGGCCTCCGGCAACCCCGACCTCTCCCTGCTGCTGGCGCCCGAGGGCGCCGTGGGCGCCGGCACCTTCACCACCTCGGTGGTGCGGGCCGCCTGCGTGGACCTCTGCGCCGAGCGCCTGGCGGCCTCCGGCGGTCAGGCCCGGGCGGTGCTCACCAATTCCGGCCAGGCCAATGCCTGCACCGGTGATCGGGGCCTGATCGATAGCTTGCGGGCCACCAAGGCCGTCGCCGATCGGTTGGGCCTAGCGTCAGAAGAGGTGCTGATCTGCTCCACCGGTGTGATCGGCGTGCCTATTCCGATGGACACCTTGCTGGCGGGCCTTGATCCCTTGGTGGTGGCCCTCAGCCCCGAGGGTGGCGCCGCGGCAGCCACTGCCATCCTCACCACCGATCTGGTGGCTAAGCAGATCGCCCTGGAGGCGGATCTGGGCGGCCGCAGCGTGCGCATTGGCGGCATGGCCAAGGGCTCGGGAATGATTCACCCGAATATGGCCACGATGCTGGGCTACCTCAGCTGCGACGCGGGCGTTCCTGCCGAGGCGTGGCAGGCGATGGTGCGGCGGGCGGTGGATCGCTCCTTCAATGCGATCACGGTGGACGGCGACACCAGCACCAATGACACGTTCCTGGCCTTTGCAGCCGGGGAGCTCCTAGGCCACGAGCACTTCGAAGCTCTGGAGGCCGGCCTGACGGCGGTGTCGCAACACCTGGCCAAGGCGATCGCCCGCGATGGCGAGGGCGCCACCTGCCTGATCGAGGTGCAGGCCCAGGGAGCCGCCGATGACGCCGGCGCTCGCGCCATTGCCCGCACCGTGTGCGGCTCGTCGCTGGTGAAATGCGCCGTCCATGGCCGCGATCCCAACTGGGGCCGGATCGTGGCCGCCGCCGGCCGGGCCGGCGTGCCATTCGATCCCGAGGCGGTGGCCCTGTGGCTGGGCGAGCACCAGCTGATGGCCGCTGGCCAGCCCCTGGCCTTCGATCGCGCCGCCGCCAGCACCTATCTGCAGAGCGACACAGTAATAATTCGCCTGGTGGTGGGCGATGGCCCCGGCACAGGTGTGGCCTGGGGCTGCGACCTTTCGGCTCAATATGTCCGCATTAACGCCGATTACACGACCTAAGTGGGAATTCCTACAGTGACTAAAGGCCTTGGTCAAGGAGAGCAGCAGCGATGAGCAACCCCCTTTGGATGCTTGTGCCCTGGGCGGTTTTTGCCATCGCGGCAGGGATCAAGTTTTGGCGCTTGACCAGCCTGTTCCGCAGGCACCTAATTGGCGCCCCGTCCAGCACCGAGCAGTTCAGGAGCTCCCTTGAGCGAGCCTGGGCGAAGGATCAGCAGGCCGTCTGACAGAGGGCTGCGCCTGTCGTTACGAATTGTGATATTCTTGGATTTGGTCATCGAGCGGTCCTGGACGGGTCCGCTTTTTTATTGGCTTTTATTTGCTAATCGCTTTCCAAATCCACCAAACAACCAGGCCAAGCAGTGCCCAAGGCAGCAGCGCCCGGAACACAACCGCCACTAGCAAAACCACCAGTAGCGAAACTGCGGTGCGCTTGGTCATGGCTTTGGCTTCGTCACTCATGAAGCGCCAGCGTGGAATCAGGGCCATTTGCTTTTAGGGAAGAACTCTCCCAGCAAAGCCCCTCCTCCTAGATTTGGCAGCTATGGCTCCAGCCGCTTTGGCTCCAGCAACTCCGCCGTCCCATTCCCGTCCGGGCTGGCAGGTTCCACTGTTAGTTGGTGTTTGCTTTGGTATTGGCTATGGATTTACTCAGCGACTGCTGTCCCTCCAGTTGATTCCCCAGGTGCGCCTGGATCAGCGCTTTGAGGTGCGGCCCTTCCCGGGCACTTCGCTGGAAAGCCTGCGGCTGCGGTTTGGCGCTGAGGACCAAGAGATTCGCGGCGACGCTGACCCTTTGCCGCTCGAGCCTCCGGATCTGCCTGGCGCTGATCTGCCACAGTCCACACCTGCTGCTGGGCCCCAATGAGTGCGCCGCAATCGCTATTGCAAGCTGCCCTTCAGCGCCTGGGGGCCCGTGTGGGCAGTGGCCTTATTGATGTCGCCGCCAACCTGGCATTGTTTGCCCAGGGCGCGCCGGAGCGGCTGCGGCAGGAGTTTCAGCTTTTCTGGGACGAGGTGGAAGCAGAGGCTGCCCGGATCGAAAGGGACGATGAGCCGGAGGTAGCTATCACGGCGCCGTCTGTTGATGTCCAGGATCAGATCGATGCCCTGCGCGCCCAGGTGGCTGCCATGGCCCGTCGATTGGACCAGGCTTCGTGATCCTGTTGCGGCCGCTGCGCATTTGGTGGTTGGCCCTGGCCCTGCTGCTGGGCCTGTGGTGGGATGGTCAGGCCTGGAGTTATTTGGGCGGCGTCACCCCTGAGCGGCAGCAGCGCCGCCAGCGCCGCCGGGCCCGCTGGCTCACTAAGGAGTTCTTGGGGCTTGGCTCAGCCTTCATCAAGCTGGGACAGCTGTTGTCGGCCCGCCCCGATGTGCTGCCAGCCGACCTTGTCGAGGAGTTGGCCACCCTGCAGGACAAGGTGCCCGCCTTCCCCTTTGCCGTGGTGCAAGACCTGCTGGAGCAGGAGTTGGGCGAGCGCTGCGCCGAGATCATTGACCTGGAGAGCGAGCCGCTCGGTTCGGCCAGCTTGGCGCAGGTGCACCGCGCCAGCCTGCGCAGCGGCCGTCAGGTGGTGCTCAAGGTGCAGCGTCCTGGCCTGGAGCGCACCTTCCGCCTCGACCTTGAGGTGATGCAACAAGTTGCGGCGGCGGTGCAGCGCCATCCCCGTTGGGGTCGGGGCCGCGACTGGATCGGCATTGCCCAGGAGTGCCGGCGGGTGTTGCTCAGAGAGCTCGACTTCCGGCTGGAGGCCGAGCACGCGGCCCGCTTCCGCCAGCAGTTTCTCGACGATCCCGGCATCCGCATTCCGGCCGTGGTCTGGGAATTGAGTACCCGCCGGGTGCTCTGCCTCGACTACGTGCCCGGCATCAAGATCACCGATCGCCAGGCCTTGCTAGAAGCTGGAATCGTGCCCGCCGCCGTTGCTGAAAAGGGCGCCGCCAGCTACCTGCAGCAGCTAGTGCGCTTCGGTTTTTTCCACGCCGATCCCCACCCCGGCAACCTGGCCGTTGCCGCCGATGGGGCGCTCATCTACTACGACTTCGGCATGATGGGCCAGCTCTCCAGCCGCCTGCGGGGCCGGTTGGGCAGCATGGTGCGGGCAGCAGCTGGCCGAGATGCGGCCGGCCTAGTGATAGAGCTGCAGCAGGCTGGCGTGATTGCCCCCGGCGTCGATCTAGGTCCGGTGCGCCGCCTGGTGCGGGTGATGCTGGACGAGGCGCTGACGCCACCATTCTCTGCCGATGTGCTGGAGCGGCTGTCGGGCGATCTATATGACCTCGTTTACGGCCAGCCCTTTAGGTTGCCCCCGGAACTGATCTTTGTGATGCGTGCCCTCTCCACCTTCGAGGGGGTCGGCCGCAGCCTCGATAGCGGCTTTAGCTTGATAGCGATTGCCCGCCCCTACTTACTTCCACTGATGACTTCAAGCGGCGGCGGTAGTGCCAACGATCTGTTCAACGAAATTTCGCGCCAGGCTGCTGAGGTGGGCAGCCGCGCCCTCGGTATCCCCAAACGACTAGACGACAGCCTGGCCCGCATCGAGCAGGGTGATCTGCAGGTGCAAATTCGTGCCGGTGAAACTGATCGCCTGCTGCGGCGCCTGGCCCTGGCCCAGCAGGCTGCTGGGCAGTCGATGCTGCTAGCAGGTTTGGCCGTTGCAGCTGCCCTGCTAGCGGCCAGCGCCCGGCCTGTTTTGGTGATCATTCCCCTTGTGGCCAGTCTGCCCGTGGGGCTGAGCTGGTTCAAACTTCAGGGCCGGCTAAAGCGCGATGGCCGGATTGATCAACTGCCCACTTCTCGCTGAGCAAAGAGAGGGCTGACCTCACACCTTGCCCCGGGGCCCCCGGTCTTCGGCACCGGCGTAGATGGCCTGACTACCGAGCTCGTCTTCGATGCGTAGTAGCTGGTTGTACTTAGCCACCCGATCGGAGCGGCTGAGGGAGCCGGTCTTGATCTGTCCGGCGCGGGTGGCTACGGCGAGGTCGGCAATGGTGGTGTCTTCGGTTTCGCCAGAGCGGTGGCTGATCACGCTCGTGTAGCCGGCTCGGCCGGCTAGATCGATGGCCTGCAGGGTTTCGGTGAGTGAGCCGATTTGGTTCACCTTGATCAGGATCGAGTTGGCCACGCCCAGATCGATGCCCCGCTGTAGGCGGGTGGTGTTGGTCACAAACAGGTCGTCACCCACCAGCTGCACCGTTTTGCCGAGGCGCTCGGTGAGCAGGGCCCAGCCCTCCCAGTCGTCTTCGGCGAGGCCATCTTCGATCGAAACGATCGGGAAGCGGCTGGCCAGCTGGGCCAGCTGGTCCACCATCTCGGCGCTGCTGTAGCTGCCGCCGCCGAAGTTGTAGCGGCCGTCCTTGTAAAACTCAGTGCTGGCCACATCGAGGGCCAAGGAGATTTGGTCGCCGGGGCGGTAGCCGGCCTTTTCGATCGCCTGGATCAGCAGCTCGCCTGCGGCGTCATTGCTAGCCAGGTCGGGAGCGAAGCCGCCTTCGTCGCCAACGGCGGTGGAGAGGCCCTGGCTGCTCAGCAAACCTTTGAGCGTATGGAACACCTCGGCCCCCATGCGCAGGGATTCGCGGAAGCTGCTGGCGCCATGGGGCACCAACATAAATTCCTGGAAATCCATGTTGTTGGAGGCGTGGGCGCCGCCGTTGATCACGTTCATCAGCGGCACCGGCAGCAGGTTGGCCAGCGGGCCGCCCAGATAGCGGTAGAGGGGCAGGCCGACGCCGTTGGCTGCTGCCCGGGCGGTGGCCAGGCTTACGGCCAGCACGGCGTTGGCACCAAGGCTGGATTTGTTGTCACTGCCATCGAGTTCGGCCATGGCGCCGTCCACGGCGATCTGGTCGAGGGCGCTGAGGCCGCAAAGGGTCGGGGCGATGCGCTCTTCGATGTTGTTGACGGCTTGGCTGACCCCTTTGCCGAAGTAGCGGCTGCCGCCATCGCGCAGCTCATGGGCTTCGTGGGCGCCGGTGCTGGCACCGCTAGGCACAATTGCTCTGCCGCTGGCGCCGCCCTCCAGCAGCACCTCGGCCTCCACCGTGGGCGTGCCGCGGGAATCGAGAACTTCCCGTGCCACCACGGTGTCAATAACAAGGTCGAGGGAATCGATCACGTTGACGTGCCATTGGCGCTCTCTGTTGAGATCCTATGGGTCACCCCCACCGCCCCTTTTGTGCCGATGGGTACCGCCCTTGGAGTTGCTCGCCACAATGGAAGTCGTTGTGCCCAGGTTGCTGCCTGGCCTGATCTGCTGATGCGCATGCTGCACACCATGCTCCGGGTTGGCGATCTGGAGCGCTCCCTCACCTTTTATACGGAGGTGCTGGGGATGCGGCTGCTGCGCCGCAAGGACTACCCCTCCGGCCGCTTCACCCTCGCCTTTGTGGGTTACGGCGAGGAGCAGGACAGCACCGTGCTGGAGCTAACTCATAACTGGGACACCAGTCAATACGACCTGGGTGCGGGCTATGGCCACATCGCCCTAGGGGTGGAGGACATCCAGTCGGTTTGCGATGCAATCCGCTCTAAGGGCGGCAAGGTGGTGCGCGACCCCGGGCCGATGAAGCACGGCAACACGGTGATCGCCTTTGTGGAAGATCCTGATGGCTACAAGGTGGAACTGATCCAGCTCTCCTCCCGCGGCTGACCGCCAAGCCCATGCCCCCAAGCCTCACCAGCGAACCAGATCGCTTCAGCGAAGACGCCTGGGAGCTGCTCTTGGCCTCCCAGGACACGGCCCGCCGCTGGCGCCATGGCTCCATGGATGTGGAGCACCTGCTGCAGACCTTGCTGCTGGAGCGGCGCTTCGGGCGCTGGCTGGATCCCCTACCGCTTGAGCCCGATCGCCTGCTCGATCAGCTCGAGAGCTTCTGCGCCGACCAGCCCGGCAGCGCCGGCGCTGAGCTGTATATCGGTGATGCCCTCGAGGATCTGCTAGAGGCTGGAGACCGCTGCCGGGCAGCCTGGGGCGATCCTCTTTTAGACGTATCCCACCTGCTGGTGGCATTGGTGCGCGATCCCCGGATCGGGGCGCCATTGCTGGTTGCTGAGGGTCTCAGCGAAGACCTGCTGCAACGCCAGTTTCGGCCTGGTGCCCCCAGCGGCGGAGTCCCTCCAGCTCCCGCAACCCCACCGGTTCCTGCTCCAGTGGCGGCAGCCCCACTGGAGCAGGAACCGCCCGAGCCCAGCGCCCTGGAACGCTACGGCCGCGACCTCACCGCAGCGGCCCGGGCCGGCGAGCTCGACCCGGTGATTGGCCGCGACCTGGAGATGCGCCGCCTGATCCAGGTGCTCTCCCGCCGCAGCAAGAACAACCCCGTGCTGATCGGTGAGCCCGGCGTCGGCAAAACCGCCGTGGCCGAGCTGCTGGCCCAGCGCATCGTGGCCGGTGAGGTGCCCGACTCGCTGCAGGGTCTGCGGCTGGTGGCCTTAGATTTGGGCGCCCTGATCGCTGGGGCCAAGTTTCGCGGCCAGTTTGAGGAGCGCCTGCGGGCCGTGCTCAAGGAGGTGCGCGACGCCGATGCCGTGCCTGGGGCCGCCGGGGTGGTGCTGTTTATCGACGAGCTGCACACGGTTGTGAGCGGTGATCGCTCCAACGCTGACGCCGCCAGCGTGCTCAAGCCAGCCCTGGCCCAGGGCTACCTGCGCTGCATCGGCGCCACCACCGCCGAGGACTACCGCCGCAGCATCGAGAAGGATCCGGGCCTGGACCGCCGCTTCCAGCAGGTGCTGATCAAGGAGCCAGGCCTCGACACCAGTGTGGAAATTCTGCGGGGCCTTAAGGAGCGCTACGAGTTGCACCACGGCGTGGCCATCACCGACCAGGCTTTGGTGGCGGCAACCCGCTTGGCCGACCGCTACATCACCGATCGTTGCCTGCCCGATTCGGCCATTGATCTGGTCGATGAGGCTGCCGCCCAGTTGCGCATGGAAGTCACCTCCAAGCCCCAGCTGGTGGAAGCAGCCGAGGCCGAGCTGCGCCGGGTGGAGCTGGCCCTGCTCTCGGCTGAGGCGGCGCCGCTGGAGGAGCGGCTGCAGTGGCAGGAGCAGCGCCGCGGCGCCACGGAGGCCCTGCAGGCACTTCAGCAGCGCTGGCAGGCGGAGCGGGAGCGGCTGGCGGAGCTGCGGGAGCTGTTGCAGCAAGACGAAGACCTGCGCCACGCCATCACCGAGGCCGAGCGGCAAGGTGACTATGAGGAAGCAGCCCGGTTGCAGCACGACCAGCTCTATGGCTTGCAGCAGCGTCGCGAAACCCTGGAGGCCGAACTGAAGGGGGAGACGATCCTGCGCGAACAGGTGGAGGAGGGCGACATCGCCGATGTGGTGGCCCGCTGGACCGGCATTCCGGTGCAGCGCCTGCTGGCGGGGGAGCGCCAGAAATTGCTGGAGCTGGAGCAACTCCTGGGCGAGCGGGTGGTGGGCCAGCTCGAGGCGGTGGCGGCGGTGGCCGCGGCGATCCGCCGCGCCCGGGCCGGGATGCAGTCGCCAACGCGGCCGGTGGGTTCGTTTCTATTTCTGGGCCCCACCGGCGTGGGCAAAACCGAGCTGGCTAAGGCTCTGGCGGCGGCGCTGTTCGACGAGGACGACGCCCTGGTGCGCCTCGACATGAGCGAATTCATGGAGCGCAACGCCGTGGCCCGGCTGGTGGGGGCACCCCCTGGCTATGTGGGCTACGAGGAGGGCGGCCAGCTCACCGAAGCGGTGCGGCGCCGGCCCTATGCCGTGCTGTTGCTAGATGAGGTGGAGAAGGCTCACCCGGAGGTGTTCAACCTGCTGCTGCAGGTGCTCGACGACGGCCGCCTCACCGATTCCCAGGGCCGCACTGTGGACTTCCGCCACACGGTGGTGATCATGACCAGCAACCTGGCCAGCCGCGCCATCCTCGACAGCGCCCGGGCGGCACGGGAGGCGGGGGTGGAGCCAGACCAGCAGGGCTGGCTCGATCAGCAGACCTGGCTCGACCAGCAAATAGACCAGGCACTAGCCAGCCAATTTCGGCCGGAATTCCTTAACCGCATTGACGAGGTGATCCGCTTCCGCCCCCTTGGCCCGGCGGACCTGCAGCGCATCGTGCGTCTGCAGCTGGCCGAGCTGGCCCGGCTGCTGGCCGAGCAGCACCTGGAGCTGGAGGTGCCGGAGCCGGTGGTGCAGGCCCTGGCGGAGCAGGGCTACGAGCCCGAATACGGCGCCCGGCCCCTGCGGCGGGTGCTGCGGCGCCAGCTGGAAAACCCCTTGGCCACCGAGCTGTTGGCGGAGCGCTTCAGCGGCGCTCGGGGCGTGCGCGTTGAGCCGGGCAATCCCTTGACCTTTGTGCCCCTCGGCTAGGGTGTTCGTTTGCCGGTACGCGCGGACGCCCCCGTGCGCGAGCGCCAGTGGACCAAACCCCCCCAACTACCGACCCCCAAGAGGCAGAACCCAGCCCCGATCAGTCCATTTCGCCTGTCGCAGCCTCGGCGGTGCCTGAGGGTTTTGCTGCCGCCACCCTGGCGGAACTACGCAAGGTCGTTTGGCCCAGCCGTCAGCAGCTGTTCAGTGAATCGGTGGCAGTGATCTTGATGGTGAGTCTCTCGGCGGCAGCGATTGCTGCGATAGATCGCTTTTATGGCTGGGGGGCCACCCAGGTGTTCCGTTGAGCCGATCCGAAGTTGATCCCCCGCCCGTTGATCCCGTTTCTTCCCTGAGCCCCGTGTCTGAGCCCCTGACCGACAGCCCCATCGAAGCCCCTGCGCCTGCGGCCCAAGCAACTGCGCCTGCGCCCCACGTGCTGGAAGCGCCGACGCCAGTTGAGAAGATGCAGGTGGCCCGCTGGTACGCCGTGCAGGTGGCCTCCAGCTGCGAGAAGAAGGTGAAAGCCACCCTGGAGCAGCGGGCCGTCACCTTGGGCGTCGACAACCGGATCCTCGAAATCGAGATCCCCCAGACCCCGGGGATGAAGGTGAAGAAGGATGGCTCGCGCCAGAGCACCGAGGAAAAGGTGTTTCCCGGCTACGTTTTGGTGCGAATGGTGCTCGACGAAGACACCATGATGGCAGTGCGCAGTACCCCCAACGTGATCAATTTCGTGGGGGCAGAGGAGCGGCGCGCAGCATCCAAGGCCCGCGGCCACATCAAGCCTCGTCCGCTTAGCCGCACGGAAGTCGACCGCATCTTTAAGCGAGCCGCTGAAAAGAAGGCAGTCGTCAAGGTGGATCTCGCCGAAGGCGATCAGATTCTGGTCACGGCTGGTCCTTTCAAGGACTTCCAGGGCGAGGTGATCGAGGTTTCCGGCGAGCGCAACAAGCTCAAGGCCCTGCTTTCGATCTTTGGCCGGGAAACCCCGGTGGAGCTCGAATTTTCCCAGATCAGCAAGCAGAGCTAGGCCTTGGCCTCGCTCCGCGGCCGTCTCCCTGCGGAGGGCGGCCGTTTCAGTTCACATCCCCGGCGATGGGGGTGATCCGCAGATTCGCCCCGTAGCCTTAGACGATGGCCAAGAAAGTCGTTGCCGTTATCAAGCTGGCCCTCCAGGCCGGCAAAGCCAACCCCGCGCCGCCGGTGGGCCCTGCCCTCGGTCAGCACGGCGTCAATATCATGGCGTTCTGCAAGGAGTACAACGCTCGGACGCAGGAGAAGGCTGGATATGTGATTCCTGTTGAGATTTCGGTCTATGAAGACCGCAGTTTCACCTTCATCACCAAAACCCCTCCCGCTTCCGTGCTGATCTCCAAGGCAGCCGGTATCGAGAAGGGTGCTCCCACCTCCGCCAAGGGTTCGGTGGGTGCCATCAGCCGCGCCCAGCTCGAGGAGATCGCCAAGACCAAGCTGCCCGACCTCAACTGCACCAGCGTTGAATCGGCCATGCGCATCATCGAAGGCACCGCCCGCAACATGGGCGTCGCCGTTAACGATTAATTCCACCCCTCCATCCGGGGGAGATCCAGGCAGCCTTGATCAGTTCATCTGCTCAACAGCCACGCCCTGAATCGCCCGTACCCCATTCCCACCATGCCGAAAATCTCCAAGCGCTTCTCTGCGCTCAGTGCCAAGGTCGAAGACCGCAGCTACAGCCCCCTAGAGGCCATTGAGCTGGTTCAGACCAACGCCAACGCCAAATTCGACGAAACCCTAGAGGCCCATGTGCGCCTCGGAATCGACCCCAAGTACACCGACCAGCAGCTGCGCACCACTGTGGCCCTGCCCCATGGCACGGGCCAGGCGATCCGCATCGCCGTGATCGCCCGCGGTGAAGCCGTGGCCGCCGCCAAGGCTGCCGGCGCCGACCTAGCTGGCGACGACGATCTGGTGGATCAGATCGCCAAAGGCGAGATGAACTTCGACCTGCTGATCGCCACCCCGGACATGATGCCCAAGGTGGCCAAGCTGGGCCGGGTGCTCGGTCCCCGCGGCCTGATGCCCAACCCCAAGGCAGGCACCGTCACCACCGATCTGGCTGGCGCCATCAACGAGTTCAAGGCCGGCAAACTTGAGTTCCGCGCCGACCGCTCCGGCATCGTGCACGTGCGCTTTGGCAAGGCCAGCTTCACTGCCGCCAATCTGCTCGACAACCTCAAGGCCCTGCAGGAAACCATCGATCGCAACAGGCCCAGCGGCGCCAAAGGCCGCTACTGGAGGAGCCTCTATGTGACCTCCACCATGGGCCCTTCGGTGCAAGTCGACTTCTCGGCTCTGCAGGACATCAAGCAAGACGCTTGAGTTTCGTGATGTAGGGTGAGCCTCTGGCTTTGTCCAGAAGGGCACGCGCCCTACCCCAGACAGCAGGTGGATTTCGGTCCGTAAGTCCTGCCGAGGTGATCGCGACAGGTTTGGCACCAGGAAGGATTCGTCCGGACGGGTTGTGGAACGTACAGCGGCCTCGTGTTGACCTTCCCATTGGGAAAAGTCAGCGTCCCGGGCCGCGTTCCCGGCTTGTTCCCCTGATCCGTTCCTTTCTTATGGGCCGCACGCTGGAGAGCAAGCAACAGATCGTCGATGAGCTCAAGGGGCTACTCGGCGAGGCCGAAATGGCGCTGGTCCTTGATTTCAAGGGCCTGTCCATCAAGGAGATGTCTGATCTGCGGATCCGTCTGCAGGCCAGCAAAGGCGTGTGCAAGGTGACTAAAAACACCTTGATGCGCCGCGCTATTGATGGAAATACCGCCTGGGCGAATCTCGATTCTCTGCTCACCGGCTCCAACGCTTTCGTCCTGGTAAAGGGCGATGTGGGTGGTGCGGTGAAGGCCGTGCAGTCCTTCCAGAAGGACACGAAGAAGTCTGAGGTGAAGGGTGGCCTTTTCGAAGGCAAACTCCTCTCCGAAAAAGACATCAAGGCCATCGGAGATCTGCCCTCCAAGGAGGTGCTCATGGCCCAGATCGCAGGTGCGATCAACGCCGTGGCTACCAAGCTGGCCGTGGGTATCAACGAGGTTCCGTCCGGTCTTGCCCGGGCGCTCAAACAGCACGCCGAAGGCGACAGCTGAGCTCCCCCGATCCGACTGTTCACAAACAGATCTGTTGCTGATTCTCAACCATGTCCGCTACAACCGACCAAATTCTCGAGTCACTGAAGACTCTTTCTCTGCTTGAGGCTTCCGAGCTCGTCAAGCAGATCGAAGAGGCTTTTGGTGTATCCGCCGCCGCTTCCGCCGGCGTCATGATGGCCGCAGCTCCCGCTGCTGCTGCTGAAGCCGTCGAGGAGCAGACCGAATTCGACGTCATGCTCGACAGCTTCGACGCCGCATCCAAGATCAAGGTTCTTAAGGCCGTCCGCGAAGTCACCGGCCTCGGCCTGGGCGAAGCTAAGGCCCTGGTGGAAAGCGCTCCCTGCGCTATCAAGGAAGGCATCGCCAAAGGCGAAGCTGAAACCATCAAAAAAGTTGTGGAAGAGGTTGGCGGCAAGGTGTCGATCAAGTGATCGCTGGGGTCCTTCGGGGCTCTACCACCTGCTTGTCAACGTCATTCGTTGCCACCAGACCGGCCCCTTCCAGGGCCGGTTTTTTAATGGGAAATACCCAACAAAAAAGCCCCGCCAAAGGCAGGGCTCTTAGTTGGAACGATTCCAGGAGTCTTTCCTTGTTTCGACCCCGGAAGAGCGTTCCCACTCCTCACACCCCAGAAACTTAATGGCAGGCTTTGGCAGCAGCTAGGTGGACTGGGACTCTCCGGTAACTGGCACCCGGGCTTCAATCGCGGAAGGGGATCACCGGTAATTGGATTGGACCCTGACCCATCCCCTGGGCGAGCAGGCTGGGAGGGGATACGGGCGGTCGCTGGCTGGTGATCGCGCCCCGATTCCAGGGGGCGGTTTGTGCGTTAGCGCTCGCCATGGCCAGCAGCTGGGGCAGGGGTGCGGCGTTGGCGAAGTAAACGTGACTTAGGGCCTGCACTCCAAAGGTGCGCCGTTGCAGGTCCCAGCCGGGCTCGAGTTTTAGGGCCACGAACCCATCCCGATCTCGCAGGGGCACCTGGGCGCGGGCAACCACCAAGGTGGTGGAGTCGCTGGGGGTGCTGGCCTGCAGTTGCAGTTCGTTGCCGCTCTGGCGCAGCTGCAGCCGGTAGGAACTGGCCAGATCCTGGTCGCCGACGCGCAGGGAGTAGCCGTTGCTGTCGAGGTAGCGGCTGCAAATGCCCGTGAAATTGAAGCGGTTGAGGGCCGGATCGATCAGGCCGTCGGGGCGCTCTTTCCAGCAGCGGGGTTGGGGCTTGATCTGCTCAAGCACCAGCAGGTTCCAGTCGCTGCGTCCCAGGGGCCGTGCCAGCACAGCGAAGCTGCTGGCATCGAGGGGCCGGCTATTGAATAGGCCTGCGGCCTTCGCCCAGGGGGTGAGGGCGGCCAGGGCCGCACCTGCCAGCAGGGCGTTCCGCCAGGGACGGTAGGTTCGGAGTTCTGCCTGGTTCCTGGTCAGGCCCGGTTTGGCTGGGTCCATGGCGGTGCGCAAGCGGCGAGCTGATGGGTTCTTTAGCGAATTTTCGGAGGTTGTCCAGTGGCGGCTAAGCCGGTGAAAGTGGTGGCTGCGGCCTGTGATGGTGCCTGCAGTGGCAACCCGGGCCCAGGCGGCTGGGGAGCCTTGCTGCGCTTCGAGGATGGCTCGGTGCATGAGATGGGCGGCGCCGATCGGGCCACCACCAACAACCGCATGGAGCTCACCGCAGCCCTGGCCCTGCTGGAGGCCATCAAGGAGCTGCCCCGCCCGGCCCAGCTCAGCATCCGCACCGACAGCCGCTATCTGATCGACGGTTTTAGTAAGTGGATCCAGGGCTGGAAGCGCAAGGGCTGGCGCACGGCCTCCGGCGGAGTTGTGCTCAATCGGGATCTATGGGAGCAGCTGGACCAGGCCCGGCTCGAGGGGGTGTCGCTGGTGCATGTCAAGGGTCACAGCGGCGACCCAGACAACGACCGCTGCGATGCGATCGCTGTGGCCTTTGCTAAGGGGCGGATGCCGGCCATGGCGGCCGGCGAGGTGATTGCCACCGCCCGGATCGAAGCGGACGTTCCTGCCGATGTGCCCAGCGCTAAAAATTCTGCCCCTAGCCGAGAGATTGCCGACCCGGCGCCGGCGCCCCTGCAGCAGCTGCTCAGCCGCTGTGAGCTGGCCGATCGCTTCGCAGGCCAGGGCTACGGCCTCAGCCTGGTGGAGCTGGCCCAGCTGGTGGAGCAGCCCCTGCAGCAACTGGAGCGCCGCAGTGGGCCCTGGCGCTGGCGCGACTGGCAGGTGCTGCCCCTGGAGGGAGGGCGCTGGCGTTTGCAACGGGACGAGGGAGGATTGGAGGCGCGGGAGTAGGCGGCGGCTGATGGTGGATTCAGGCTCATCGAGCAGAGTTGGCACCAGCACGGGGGCCTTGTATGAGCGGCTGGTGGGGCCGCTGCTGAGCCGGGATGACGGCGCCGACGCCGAGCAGCTCAGCCAGCTGACTCTCACGGCCCTGGCTCAGGCCTCTTTGCGGCGCCAGTGGCCCTTGGTGAGTGGCGCCCTGGCGGGCCTGGCGGCCGAGTTGCAACGCCCCGATCCACGGCTGGAGCAAACCCTGTTTGGCTGCCGCTTCGCTAACCCGGTGGGCCTGGCGGCCGGATTTGACAAAAACGGTGTGGCTGCGGCTATCTGGCATCTGTTTGGGTTTGGCTATGCCGAGCTGGGCACGGTCACCTGGCATGGCCAGCCGGGCAATCCCAAGCCGCGGCTATTTCGGCTAGCGGCCGAGGGTGCGGCGCTTAACCGCATGGGCTTCAACAACGGCGGCGCCCAGGTGTTGCTCCGCACCCTGGAGCGCCAGCAGCTGCCGGCAGCGGGCCAGCGCCCAGCCGTGCTGGGTATCAACTTGGGCAAATCCAAGATCACCTCCCTGGAGCTGGCCCCAGACGACTACGCCTCCTCCCTGGAGCTGCTCGCCCCCCTGGCCGACTACGCCGTGATCAATGTGAGCTCGCCCAATACGCCGGGCCTGCGGGAGCTGCAGGAGGAAACCCTGCTGCGGCGTTTAGTGGAGCGGCTGCGGCGCTTGCCGGCCTGCCCGCCGCTGCTGGTGAAGATCGCGCCAGATCTGGAAGACGATGCCATTGATGCGATCGCCCGCATGGCCTACGAGGAGGGCCTGGCCGGCGTGATCGCTGTGAATACCAGCCTGCACCGCCTTGGTCTGGAGCAGCGGCGCCTGGTGCAGACGGGCCGCACCCTGGCCGAGGAGGCCGGCGGCCTCAGCGGAGCGCCGCTACGGGGCCGGGCCCTCGAGGTGCTGCGCCGGCTGCGGGCCACGGCGGGCCCGGCCCTACCCCTGATTGGCGTGGGCGGGATCGATTCGGCGGAGACAGCCTGGGAGCGGATCACCGCAGGCGCCTCGCTCGTGCAGCTCTATACGGGCTGGATCTACGGCGGGCCGGCCTTGGTGCCCCAAATTCTTGAAGGCTTGGCGTGTCAGCTGGATCGCCATGGCCTGAGCCATATCGGCGCAGCCGTGGGTTCAGGACTGGTCTGGCGCTGAAAGTTCGGTACGTTTCTTAAAAAAGGACCTACGTTTTGGTATTGGCGGGACTCCAAAACACCTGGCGCCCCCTCCGTGCCCAGCTCTTTCCCAAGCTGGTGATGCTTGATCTGTCTGAGCAGTTGGTTACTGCTCAGACAGTGAAGCGGGGTGAGCCCCTTGAGCAGATTTGGACGGCGCCAATTCCGGCTCTGACCTGCCGCGATGGGGTGCCGCAACTCAAGGATGCGGTGGGGGATTTTCTGGGCGACCTGCTGCTGGAGTACGGGGTGCTGGACGCCCAGTTGGTGGTTTCCCTGCCCCGGCAGGCGTCCCATTGGCGGGTGGTGGATTGGCCGGCCGGCCGAGAGCCGGGGGATTGCGTCGACGAGCTGCGCGCGCTGAATCCGGATCTGGGCTGGCCGTTTTCGCTGGAGCAGGCCTATCTGGATGTGCAGCCTCTGCCGGGGCTTGCCGCTAGCTCGATGGTGATCGCAGCAGAGCGATCGGTTGTGGACGCCTGGGTGGAGGTGTTTGCGATTGCTGGCGGTACCCTGCAGCACCTGCTGCCCTCGCAGCTGTGCTTGATGTGGGGCCTCCGCGACGAGTTGGCGGCCACCGCCGCTGACAGCTTGTTGGCGCTGTTGCAGCCGCTGGATCAGCAGACCAATCTGATTGTCTGGAACCAGGGAGTGCCCGAGTTTGAGCGGTTGCTGCCTGGGCCGATGGTTGATTTGATTCCGGCCCTGCAACAGAGCCTGGATTTTTATCGAAACCTGAAAGCTCCCCAGGCGCCGGTGAGGTTGCTGCTCGCTGCACCGCTGGAGGAGCAGGTGTCATTGGAGCAGGCGCTGGGGTTGGAGGTAGAGGTGGTTAATCTTGCTGGATTTGGTTCCCTTTGCTTGCAGGGCCTGGCCACCTTGGAGCTAGTCCAGTGACTTTGACGCCGATCACTACCCAATTAGATCTGCTGCGTGAAAAACGCCAGGAACTGAACCTGCCGGATCCCGTCCAGCTCGCCGCACAGGGGCGTCAACGGCTGGTGCAGGGAGTGGCGATCGGTACTGCGCTGATCGGGATCTCGCTGGGGGCGGTTGTGCTGGTGTTTCTGCGTGCCCTGATGGTGAGCGCTGAGGTGGATCGTCTCGGCACGATGGAGGCGGAGGTCCAGTTGTTTGAAACCCAGCTCGCGGCTACCCAGGACAAACTCAAGAGGGTGCAGAAAGCAAATGCGGATTTGGTCAAGGGGTTGATTGCGGTGCGCTCTGGATCGGCGCTGATGCGCGATCTGCAGCTGCGGGTGCCGGCAGGTGTTCAACTCACCGCTGCTACTCAAGAGGGGAAGGGCTATCGGCTCAAGGGTGTGTCTCGAGATCCCCAGGCCTTTGCCCGTATCAATGCACTTCAGCTGCAGTTGAAGCGCTCCCCATTGGTTGATCCCAATGCCGTCACTCTGGTCAAAGCGGCTCGGGCTGCTGCTGAGGCCAATGCGTCTTCACCACCAGCCAACGCTGCAGCGTTGGGGCTTGCTCCGGTTGGCTTTGAGCTTCTGGTTAACTTTCGGCCGCCGATCAGTCCGTTAGCAGAGAAACATATTCTCACCCAGCTCGGAGCTGAGGGCCTAGTGCGCCGCCTAAATCTGCTTCAACGGGAGGGCCTGCTCTGATGACAAATCTTCAGGGTGGGGCTGATCGCCATGCCGCCAGATTGCAGCAGCGGTTGCTATTGGTACTGCCGATCGGCGTGGGGGCTGTGCTGGCTGTTTTGGTGCTGGGGGCCGGTGTGGTTCCCCAGTGGCTGAAGTTGCAGGCAGACAGTGAGCGGCTGGCACAGCTTGAGGAGATCAAGGCCCGCATCCCCCTGCTGCGGGCCCAGATCGCTACAGCGGCAGAAACCCAAGGCGTGGCTGAACGCAAGCAGCTCCAGGTGCTGCAACTGATCCAAGGCAGCGGCGAGTTGGTTACATTTTTGGCCCAGCTGGATCGTGAGGCGAGCCGCCAGGGGGTTCAGCTTGATTTGTATGAGCCGATGGCAGCGCTTGCTCCTGTGACTGCAGCAGCAGCGAAGAAGGGCGAACAGGCACCACTTTCGCCGGCCTCTCCTTTAGAAGCCGCTGGTCTGAAGGCTCAGAAGTTGTTGCTAACTGCTCGGGGCAGCTATCCCAGTCTGCTGGCATTTTTGCGGGCTACTGAGAAGTTGAATTTGCTTGTGGAACAGACTGATCTTTCTTTAACTGCGCTAGAGCCCCCCAAGGCTGCAGCTCAGGCTAGCTCTACTGCAGTCAATGCCACTTCTGCAGCAGCACCTGTAGCAGCGAAAACCGAGCTGAAGCTAATTCTAACTTACTATCAAGGTATTGATGAAGAACTGGCTAAGCCAAATCCTAAAAAGCCATAACTTGCCTCCAATTTCTGGTTTTCAGCAATATTTTCGGTATGATTTGCCCAGAGTAGCTTTGGTGCAGTTGGCAAGCCCGCTCCGGTCTCGATTGGCATCGATTGCCCTGGCCGGTGTGCTTCCGGTAATTGCCTTGGTCGAGGCTACGTCTCAAGCTGCGCCTCGAATTGGGGCGGGCGGCGGTGCCAGCAGCGCTCCAACTAGCCAGTCTGTTGCATCAACTGGCTCCATGCAGCTGCAGGTGCGACGACTTGCCAATTCTGTTGAGTTTGTGGTTATGGGTGCGGGTCCGGGCCCCCAGTTGCAGCAATCCTTTAGCGCCAACGGCTGGCAGGGCCAGCTCACCACCACCTCCCCCACCGGAATGCGTTCTGGCGCCCAACGGCTATCCCTGCCGGAGCTGGGATTCCAATCGGTCAGCTTGGATGGCTCGGGATCCAGCTACAGCCTGTCGATCACCCCGATGCCGGGGGTCTCAATGGCGCGTCCGGTGGTGAGTGCCGATGGGGTCAATCTGATCCTTACCTTCCCGACGTCACCCCAGGCGTCTCTGCAGACCAACCGCTTCAACCTGAATCAGCCCGGTGCGGTGCCCTTACCAACCTATGTGCCGCCGCTCCAGCCCCGGGCAGTGGCGCCGCCGCTGGGGGATATGGCTGTGGGCACGATGACCCTGCGTAATCCCAGCTACGTCAATGTAAGTGGTCCTACCGTAACGATGACGTTAAAGAATGCAGCAGCTAAAGATGCCTTGATGGCATTAGCTCAATTTGGTGGTTATGGTTTTGTTTTTGTTGAAGACTTCGCAGCTCAGAGTGGGGCCAATCCTAATCCTTCCCCCCCAGTGCCGCGGACTATTTCCATCTCGTTTCGCGGTGAGAGTTATTCTAGGGCGTTAAATTCTACATTGCTTGCCGCAGGCCTCCAAGGCAAGAAAGAGGGTAATATGATATTTGCAGGCCCCAATGTTTTGGCCAAGGGTTTTGGTGCGCAAATTTCTAAGGTATATCGACTAAACCAAGTCGGCCCGAATGCGGCGGCTGATTACTTGGCCAATCTAGGCGCTTCTATTACTAAGACTAATACGATTACGACTTCTGTGACCCAGGGTGGTGATCAAAATCAGCCTAGTGGTGCCCCAAACTCGGCAACCACGGAGTCAAGCTCCATAACTACAGTTGAGGCTTATGGTGCTTCGACTGGCCCGTTGATCGGATTAAGAGCTACAACCGATACGCGCCTCGGCACGATAACTTTGGTTGGTGATCCGAATGTCGTAATTGTAGCCGAACAATATTTGAGGCAACTTGATTTGCGCCAAAGACAAGTTGCGCTTAGTGTGAGAATCCTTGATGTTGGCCTGAATAATGATAACCAAATCGCCAATAGCTTTGCTTTCAAAAGTGGGAACACTTTTATTCTGAATGATAATGGTGCTCTGTCAGCCACCTTTGGATCTTCAACTCTTACGGCTACCCCAGGCATTCGAAATCCAGGAGCTGCATATCCAGATCAAAGTTTTATCGACAGCTTAAGAGCAGTGATTTTGTCAAGCTCTACCAAAGTTCTAGCAAGCCCAACTTTAATTCTGAGTGAAAATCCAGAGCAGATTCAAAAAGATACGTCGGTTAATGATGATTTTAAATTCGTACTTACTTCGGGTTTCTCTGGGCCGATTGGACGTTTGTACGCCAATGAATCGTTTGTAACTGTTGGTGAGCAGGTTGTAACAAGTTTCACCACCCAACCCAATGCTACTGGGGCTCCGCCAACTTGCATCCCAGTATTCTCGAATGCTGGATTAACCTTTGGTGCCAGGATTAATCGAATCGATGACAATGGATTTGTTTCTTTTTCATTGTCACCAGAGATATCTGCTGTTACTGGTGTGCCACTTAGTGTTGGAAGCTGCGGGTCAATACGAGTAGTCAATCGGCGTCGATTGGACACTGGCAGTCTTCGCGTAAGGGACGGTCAAACTCTCCTTTTGACGGGTGTGATCAGCGATGATGTGCAGGCTACGGTTTCTAAATGGCCTATTTTAGGGGATATTCCTTTGGTTGGTCAGTTTTTTAGGTCTTCAGGGACAAATCGGAAGAAGTCTGAACTTGTTATTATGGTTACACCTCGGATTGTCAATGATGCCGAAGGTGGTCAGTTTGGATATGGATATCAACCTTCAGCTGCCGAAGCCCGTCAGTTCATGGGAGCTCCAGTAGCTCAGTAATTTTGAAATGTGGAGCCTTGAATTCTTGAATGATTGCTCAGGTCAGGATGATTCTTCTGATTTGCTGAGCAATTCGCTGTCTATTGCTGAGCTTGAGCAACAGGTTGCTCAAGCTCAAGCTCAGCTTGAAGAGCATCAGCGCATACTTAATGATTTACCAGCTATTTACGAAGGGAAGTTTCGCCAGAAATTGCACACAGTGGCTCAGGATATTCGCCAATTGCTTGATGAGCGCAAGGCTTTGCGAGACCTTGTTGCTAAGGCATTGGTTCAAGCTCGTCATAACCCCTTATTGCCGGCTAGTGACAAGGTGAATACGGACGCCAGCGCAAAAAAATTTTTT
>NZ_JBSYHW010000039.1:0-24364 GCF_056108345.1 Cyanobium sp. NIVA-CYA 375
ATCCGCTCATGGCGCTACCCTTAATCAAGGCCGCCTGAATGGCAGCCAAGGAGTGACAACTTTCCTGAAAGTCACCGCCCCCAGGTGCAGTGGCTTGAGCAACCGTCTTTGGGAGCAGAGGATTTCGCCGAATTGCTCGATGGCACCCGCGGCACCATGTTTCGCTTGGGGGTGGCGGGGCCTCAGGGCTGCGCGCCTTTGCATAGCAACAGCTTTGCTCCCGACGAAGCGTCTCTGCCGGTGGGCATTGGCGTGCTCACCTTGAGCCTGCTGCGCTGGATGGAGCGGCGCCCGTGAGGCAAAGGCCCTGGCTGCGTGGGTTGCTGGCCCTCTCCTCGCCCCTGTTGATCCTGCTGGCGCTGCTGGTGCTGCTGCAGCGCCGCGGCGTCGATCGGATTCCAGCCCTGCCGGCCCTGCTGATCGGCACGGGCCTGCTTGTAACCAGTGCCGTGGGGCGGCGGCGGCGGCGGCGAGAGCTGCTGGCGGCCCTGCGCCAGGATGGGGATGTATGACCAATCCGACCAATCCTTCCCCCGATCTTGCGGCCCTGCGTGAGGCCATCCTTTGCGGAGACCCCAGTCGGGCCATGCCCGCCCTGGTGGGACTGCGGGAGGTGCCGGTGGAGCAGGCCGTGCCCTTACTGCTGATCGGGCTGGAGCAAAGCATGTTCATGGTGCGTTCGCTCAGCTGCGCCGGCCTTGGGGTGAAGCAAAACGAGGCCGGCTGGCAGGCGCTGGTGGCTGCGATGCAGGGCGATGAGGACGCCAATGTGCGAGCCGAAGCTGCCAACTCCCTGGTGAGCCATTCCCTTGAGCGGGCCTGGCCCCTGCTGCGTGATGTGTTTTCAACCGATCAGCAGTGGCTGGTGCGCTGCAGCATCCTGTCGGCCCTGGCCGAGCAGCCGGCCATTGATCCGGCCTGGTTGCTGGAGCTGGCTTCGATGGCGATCACAGATGCCGATGGCACGGTGCGGGTGGGTGGCGCCGAAATCCTGGCTCGCCTGGTGCGGGAGCAGGGCGATGCCGAGGCCCGCGCCTTGCTGCAGCAGCTCCAGGCCGACCCCGACCACCGGGTGGTGGCCGCGGCGCTCAATGGTCTACAGAGCTAGGTTGGATAGGTCACTAGGGGTGCCCCGCTGCATTTATGCGGCTTCGGGCTGAGATCACACCCTCCGAACCTGATCCGGGTAATGCCGGCGCAGGGAAGTGGAATTGGATTGTGAAACCACTCTCAGGCTGCGCCCCGCCCTATCTGTAGCCTCACATGCGTAGCGCCTGGATCGAGAAGCGTCGTGGCACCGCGAACTATTCCCAGATGTATTACGCCCGCCAGGGCGTAGTGACTGAAGAAATGGCCTATGTGGCCAAGCGGGAAAACCTGCCCGAGTCGCTGGTGATGGAGGAGGTGGCCCGGGGGCGGATGATCATTCCGGCCAACATCAACCACCTCAATTTGGAGCCGATGGCGATCGGCATCGCCAGCCGCTGCAAGGTGAACGCCAACATCGGCGCCTCTCCCAACGCTTCCGATCTTGATGAGGAGGTGGCCAAGCTGCGCCTGGCAGTGAAATATGGCGCCGACACGGTGATGGATCTCTCCACCGGTGGCGTCAACCTCGATGAGGTGCGCACGGCGATCATCAATGCTTCGCCGGTGCCGATCGGCACGGTGCCCGTTTATCAGGCGCTCGAGAGCGTGCATGGCTCGATCGAGAAGCTCGACGCCGACGACTTCCTGCACATCATCGAGAAGCACTGCCAGCAGGGGGTCGATTACCAGACGATCCACGCCGGCCTGCTGATTGAGCACCTGCCCCTGGTGAAGGGTCGCCTTACCGGCATCGTTAGCCGCGGTGGCGGGATCTTGGCCCAGTGGATGCTTTATCACCACAAACAGAACCCCCTGTTCACGCGCTTCGATGACATCATCGAAATTTTTAAGCGCTACGACTGCAGCTTCTCCCTTGGAGACTCCCTGCGGCCGGGTTGCCAGCACGACGCCTCCGACGCCGCCCAGCTGGCTGAGCTCAAAACCCTCGGCCAGCTCACCCGCCGCGCTTGGGAGCACGACATCCAGGTGATGGTTGAAGGTCCAGGCCATGTGCCGATGGATCAGATCGAATTCAACGTCAAAAAGCAGATGGAGGAGTGCAGCGAGGCCCCCTTCTATGTGCTCGGCCCCCTGGTTACCGACATCGCCCCCGGCTACGACCACATCACCAGCGCCATCGGCGCGGCGATGGCTGGTTGGTATGGCACGGCCATGCTCTGCTATGTGACCCCCAAGGAGCACCTGGGCCTGCCCAATGCCGAGGATGTGCGCGAGGGCCTGATCGCCTACAAGATCGCTGCCCACGCCGCCGATATCGCTCGCCACCGCCCCGGCGCCCGCGACCGGGACGACGAACTCAGCCGGGCCCGCTACGCCTTCGACTGGAACAAGCAGTTTGATCTCTCCCTGGATCCTGAGCGGGCTCGCGAATACCACGACGAAACTCTTCCTGCTGATATCTACAAGCAGGCTGAGTTTTGCTCAATGTGCGGCCCCAAGCACTGCCCAATGCAAACCAAGATCACCGATGAGGATCTAGCTGGGCTGGAGCAGGTGCTGGCGGAGCAGAAAGCAGTTGAGGTAACCGCCGCGGCGGTCTGAGCTGTCAGTCGATCAGCTTGGCAAGCTTGAGAGCCCGGGGGGCGCCCCCCGGGCTTTTTCAGTGGGTGTTCAGTTCATTTCACAACCCAGGCCAGACCTGCAGCTACAAAAAAACCCCACCTTGCGGCGGGGCCTGAATGCTTGGGGCGTGGGCCGAGTCGGAGAATCAGCCCAGCGCCTTGGCAGTGGCAACCACGTTGTCGACGGTGAAGCCAAACTTCTCCATGCAGGCCGGGCCGGGAGCCGAAGCGCCGAAGCGGTCGATCGAGATGCAGGCGCCATCGAAGCCGCTGTATTTGTGCCAGCCGAAGGAGCTTGATGCTTCCACCACAACCCGCTTGCGTACGGCGGCGGGCAGCACGCTTTCGCGGTAAGCGGCATCTTGCTCCTCGAAGAGCTCGATGCAGGGCATCGAGACCACCCGCACGTTTTTGCCTTCGGCGCGCAGCTGGGCTGCTGCCTTGGTGCAGAGCTCCAGTTCAGTACCGGTGCCGATCAGGATCAGCTCGGGGCTGCCGTTGCTGTCTTCGAGGATGTAACCGCCCTTGGCCACATGGGCTGCCGCCGAACCGGGTTGGTTGGCCATGGCCTGGCGGCTGAGGGCCAGCACGGTGGGGCGCTTGCGGTTGGTGACGGCCACCTGGTAGGCCCCCATGGTTTCGTTGCCGTCGCCGGGGCGGATCACCAGCAGGTTGGGGATGGCGCGCAGGTTGGCGAGGGTTTCCACCGGCTGGTGGGTGGGGCCATCTTCGCCCAGGCCGATCGAGTCGTGGGTGAGCACGTAGATGCAACCCAGCTCGCTCAGGGCCGAAAGGCGCATGGCGCCGATCATGTAGCCGGCGAACACCAAGAAGGTGCCGCCATAGGGGATTAGGCCACTGCCGTGGTAGGCGATGCCATTCATGATCGCTGCCATGGCGTGTTCGCGCACACCGAAGTGCAGGTAGCGGTTGGCCTCCCCGCCTTTCTGGAAGCTGGCCTCGCCCTTGATATCGGTGAGGTTGGAGTGGGTCAGGTCAGCGGAGCCGCCGATCAGCTCAGGCAGGTTCGGGCCGAACGCATTGAGGGCGTTGTAGGAGTGCATGCGGGTGGCCAGACCCTTGTCTTCGGGGCTGAAGCTCGGCAGGGTCGAATCCCAACCCTGGGGCAGTTCGCCGCGCAGCTGGCGCTCGAATTCGGCGGCTTCAGTGGGGTACTGGCTGCGGTAGGTGGCCAGGCTGGCGTTCCAGGCGGCTTCGAGGGCTTCACCGCGGCTGATCGCCTGGCGCCAGTGGTCGTAAGCGTCCTGGGGTATTTCGAAGAGCCCGTAATTCCAGTCGAGGGCCTTGCGGGTGAGCTCGGCCTCATCGGCTCCGATGGCCGCGCCGTGGATGCCGGCAGTGTTGGCCTTGTTGGGCGAGCCGTAGCCGATCGTGGTAGTCACCTTGATCAAACTGGGCTTGTCGCTGACTGCCTTGGCGGCCTCAATCGCCCGGGCGATTCCGGCCACATCGGTGTTGCCATCCGCTACATGCTGCACATGCCAGCCGTAGGCCTCATAGCGCTTCAGCACGTCCTCGGTGAAGGACACGGCAGTGTTGCCGTCGATGGTGATGTGGTTGTCGTCGTAAAGAGCAATCAGCTTGCCCAAGCCCAGGTGGCCGGCCAGGGAAGCTGCCTCACTGCTCACACCCTCCTGGTTGCAGCCATCACCCATGATCACGTAGGTGTAGTGGTCCACCAGCTCGCAGCCGGGCTTGTTGAACTTGGCAGCCAGGTGCGCTTCGGCGATGGCCAGGCCAACGGCGTTGGAGATGCCTTGGCCCAGGGGGCCGGTGGTGACCTCAACTCCTGGGGTTTCGAAGGTTTCAGGGTGACCAGGGGTTCGGCTGCCCCACTGGCGGAACTGCTTGATGTCTTCGATGGTCACCGAGTCGTAGCCGGTGAGGTGCAGCAGCGCATAAAGCAACATGCAGCCGTGGCCAGCCGAGAGCACAAAGCGATCCCGGTTGAACCACTTGGGGTTCTTGGGGTTGTGCTTCAGCACCTTGTCCCACAGGGCGAACGCCATCGGTGCACAGCCCATGGGCAGCCCTGGGTGACCGGAATTCGATTTGTTGACCGCGTCGATCGCCAGAAAGCGGATGCTGTTGACGCAGAGCGACTCGAGGGAGGTAGGGGGGGCGGCGACCATGGCTAGGACTGGTGTGGAGGGGAGGGGAGGGTGCTCACGCCATGCGGCGGAAGGCCAGGCAGACGTTGTGACCGCCAAATCCGAAGGAGTTGGAGAGCACGACATTGAGGGTATGTTCCCTGGCCTGATTGGGAACCACATCCAGATCACATGCCGGATCTGGATTTTCGTAGTTGATCGTAGGTGGCACGAGGTTGTGCTCCATCGCCAGCACCACTGCCACCGCCTCAATGCCACCGCTGCCTCCAAGGAGATGGCCTGTCATCGATTTGGTGGAGCTGACGGGAATCTGATAAGCCCGATTCCCGAGGGCGCTCTTGATGGCTGAAGTCTCGTTGCTGTCGTTGGCCTGAGTGCTGGTGCCGTGGGCGTTGACGTAGTCGACCTCACCGGGCTCAAGGCGGGCATCCTTGAGAGCAAGACGCATGGCTTCAGCGCCACCGACACCCCCGGGGGAAGGGGAGGTGATGTGGTGGGCATCGCAGGTCATGCCGTAGCCCACCACCTCCGCCAGGATCTGGGCACCGCGGGCCTGGGCGTGTTCCAGGCTCTCAAGCACGATCACCCCGGCGCCTTCGCCGATCACGAAGCCGTTGCGCTCGGCGTCGAAGGGGCGGCTGGCAGTGCTGGGGTCGTCGTTGCGGAAGGACAGCGCCTTGGCGCTGGCAAAACCCGCCACGCCCAACGGGGTAATGGCGGATTCGGCCCCGCCTGCCACCATCACGTCGGCTAGGCCTAACTGGATCAGCCGGTAGGCGTCACCGATGGCATTGGAACCGGCTGCGCAGGCGGTAGCTACCGCGCTGCTGGGTCCTTTGGCGCCCAGGGCAATCGCCGTCAGGCCAGTGGCCATATTGGGGATCATCATCGGCACGCAGAAAGGGCTGACCCGATCGGGGCCCCGATCTTTGAGCACGTGAGCCTGGGTCTCCATCATCAGCAAACCGCCAACGCCTGAGCCGATGGCCGTACCGACCCGGTGTTGGTTGGATTCATCAATCGTCAGCCCCGCATGGCTAACAGCTTGTTTGGCGGCTATTACCCCAAATTGGCAGAACCGGTCCCAACGCTTGGATTCTTTGAGTTCAAGCCAGCCGGAGGGATCGAAATCCTTGACTTCGGCGGCAAAGCGGCAGGCGTGACGGCTGGCATCAAACAAGGTGATCCCCGCAACGCCGTTTCGCGCAGTACTCAGACCCTCCCAATAACTGGAGACGTCGTTACCGATCGGTGTGATCGCGCCGAGACCGGTGACGACGACGCGCTGGAGACCCTGCACCATGGGGTGGCTCAGGCCTGCTTGTCCTGAATGAACTTGACGGCATCGCCAACAGTCGTGATGCCCTCGGCAGCTTCGTCCGGAATTTCGATGTCAAATGCTTCTTCCAGAGCCATAACTAACTCGACAGTGTCGAGGGAATCGGCACCCAGATCATTCTGAAAATTTGATTCGGGCTTCACTTCCCCAGCATCAACGCTGAGCTGCTCGGCAACGATCGAGCGCACTTTCTCGTAGATCGCTTCCTGGGACATGGCCGCTGTGAGAGTCGATGCACTCTACGGGTCACCCGTCTGGCGGCCTTCCGGCGTATGAACAAGGGTGACGGGCTGAGGGCTCCATTGCTGCGGGTCCGGAGACTGTGGGTACGTTGGGTTCCACGCCGTTTGTTCCCGGCTCAGGCCCATGTCCCACGCCGTCAAGATCTACGACACCTGCATCGGTTGCACCCAATGTGTGCGTGCCTGCCCACTCGATGTGCTCGAGATGGTGCCCTGGGATGGCTGCAAGGCCGGTCAGATCGCATCCTCTCCCCGCACTGAAGATTGCGTTGGCTGTAAGCGCTGTGAAACCGCTTGCCCCACCGACTTCCTCAGCATTCGCGTCTACTTGGGCGACGAAACCAGTCGCTCGATGGGCTTGTCCTACTGAAGATCATTGGCGCTATTGCCAATAAGCTCAAGCCCGGCCTTTAGCCGGGCTTTTTTGTTGCGCTCCTCGCTGGCCCAGGCCTATGTGCGGCATCGTTGCCCTGATTGGATCGCGGGAGGCTGCTCCCCAGCTACTGGAGGGGCTGCGTCAGCTGGAATATCGCGGCTACGACTCCGCCGGCATTGCCACCGTTGACGGGGCTGGCCTCCATTGCCTCAAGGCAGAAGGCAAGCTTGTGAATCTCACGACCCGTTTTGAGGCCCAGGGGGCTCCGGGCCATTGCGGCATCGGCCATACCCGCTGGGCTACCCACGGCAAGCCGGAGGAGCGCAACGCCCACCCTCACCTCGATGGCTCTGGCCGTTTGGCGGTGGTGCAAAACGGCATTATCGAGAACTACCGCGGCTTGCGGGAGGAGCTGCAGGCGGAAGGCGTGGTTTTCCTCTCCGAGACGGACACCGAGGTAATTCCGCACCTGCTGGCTCGGGAGCTGGAGCGCCGCCGGGCGGCAGGTGGCCAGGCCTCCCCGGCGCTGCTACTGGCTGCTTTGCAGGTGGTGCTGCCGCTGCTGCAGGGTGCCTATGCCCTAGCAGTGGTGTGGGCAGAAGCCCCTGGAGCGCTGGTGGTGGCCCGTAAGGCTGCGCCCCTGCTGATCGGCCTGGGGGAGGGGGAGTTTCTTTGTGCCAGCGACACCCCGGCCCTGGCGGGCTTCACCCGCACGATCCTGCCGATGGAAGACGGCGAGGTGGCTCTACTCACTCCGCTGGGCATCGAGCTTTATGACGCCGCAGGCCAGCGGGTGCAACGCAACCCCAGCCTGCTTAGCGGCACCGAGCACGTGGCGGATAAGCGCAGCTTCCGCCATTTCATGCTCAAGGAGATCCACGAGCAGCCCGAAACGGCGGCCCTTTGGGTGGCCCGGCACCTGCCCGAGTCCCTGGCTGGCGAGCTGACCCCACTGGTGGCGCTGCCTCTGGCGGCTGAGGTGTTTGAGGGTGTTGAGCGCATCCAGATCCTGGCCTGCGGCACCAGCCGCCATGCCGCCCAGGTGGGCGCCTTTTTGCTGGAGCAGCTGGCCGGTATTCCCACAAGCGTTTTTTATGCCAGCGAATTTCGGTATGCACCGCCGCCGCTGAGCCCCCACGCGCTCACAATCGGCGTCACCCAGTCTGGGGAAACCGCAGACACCCTGGCGGCCCTTGCCATGGAGCAGGAGCGTCGCAGGCTTGTGGCCGATCCGGCCTACCGGCCGCGGCTGTTGGGCATCACCAACCGGGCCGAAAGCTCCCTGGCCCGGATGGTGGACCACATTCTTGATATTGGCGCCGGCATCGAGGTGGGGGTTGCCGCCACCAAGACCTTCCTTGGCCAACTGCTGGCTTTCTATGGGTTGTCTCTGGCATTTGCTGAGCGGCGGCTGGCCCAGCCGCAGGGTGGCGTTAGCCCGGGCCGCAGCCGCGACGAGCTCAAGGCGCTGGTGGCCGCGTTGCGCCAGTTGCCCCAGCAGCTAGAAGCCCTAGTGGCAGACCACGACCAGCGCTGCGCCGCCCTGGCCCACCGCTTCGAGGGCACCCAGGACGTGATCTTCCTGGGCCGTGGCATCAACTACCCGATTGCCTTGGAAGGTGCTCTCAAGCTCAAGGAGATCAGCTACATCCACGCCGAGGGCTATCCGGCCGGCGAGATGAAGCACGGGCCGATCGCCCTGCTTGATGCAAAGGTGCCCGTGGTGTCAATTGCCATGCCAGGCGCGGTGTTCGACAAGGTGCTCAGCAACGCCCAGGAGGCCAAGGCCCGCGACGCCCAGTTGATCGGTGTGGCGCCCGACTGCCCAGATGCGGAGCTGTTTGATGTTTTGCTGCCGGTGCCTGCGGTAGATGAGTTGATCAGTCCGCTGCTGACCGTGATCCCGATGCAGCTGCTCAGTTATCACATCGCGGCCCACCGGGGCCTGGATGTGGACCAACCCCGCAACCTGGCCAAGAGCGTCACGGTTGAGTGAGGGTCGGAGTGAGGGCATTATCGCTGCGTCCGTAGCGATCTTCAAAGCGGACGATGTCGTCTTCGCCCAGGTACGGGCCGCTCTGCACCTCAATCAGCTCAACAGGGATTTTGCCTGGGTTGGAGAGCCGATGGCGGCAACCCAGGGGGATGTAGGTGCTTTGATTTTCACCTACTAGCTCCAGGTTTCCATCCTTTTCCACCACTGCTGTTCCCTGTACCACGATCCAGTGCTCGGCGCGGTGGTGGTGCATCTGCAGCGACAGGCTGGCACCGGGGTTGACCACGATCCGCTTCACCTGCCAGCGCTCACCCTCGGTGACGCCGTCGTAGGAGCCCCAGGGGCGGTAGATCTTGCGGTGGGCCTTGCTCTCTGGGGCCCCCTCCCTCTCCAGCAGCCCCACTATTGCTTTGACCTCCTGGGCCTGGTCGCGGTGGGCTACCAGCACGACGTCATCGGTTTCCACCACCACCAGATCCTCCACACCGAGACCCACCACCAGCCGATGCTCGCTGCGTAGATAGCAATTGCGGCTCCCCTCGCTGATCACCCGGCCCCGCAGCACGTTGCCGTCGCTGTCTTGATCGGCGGTTTCCCACAGGGCGCTCCAGCTGCCCACATCACTCCAACCTGCCTCCAGGGGCAACACGGCGCCGCGGTCGGTGCGCTCCATCACCGCCACATCCAGAGCCACGCTTGGGCAGCTGGCAAAGGCCTCCCGCTCCAGCCGCAGGAAGTCGAGATCGGCGCTGTCGTGCTCCAGCGAGGAACGGCAGGCGCTCACCACTTCAGGAGCCAGCCGCTCTAATTCCGCCAGGATCGCGCTGGCCTTGAACAGGAACATGCCGCTGTTCCAGGTGAAGCGTCCAGTGGCAAGAAATTGCTCGGCGGTGGCACGATCAGGCTTCTCGATAAAGCGGGCGATCGGCACCGGCGCGCTGGCGCCCACTAGCGACTCGGCTGCTTCGATGTAGCCGTAGCCCGTTTCTGGCGCTGTGGGCACGATTCCAAAGGTGACCAGCTGGCCTGCCTCAGCTGCTGCCATCCCCGCCGCTACCGTGGCGCGGAAGGTGGCGGCATCGCGGATCACGTGGTCTGCCGCGAGCACCAGCAGCAGGGGATCTTCCCCATGGGCCGTGGCCTGCAGCGCTGCCACAGCCACCGCCGGGGCGGTATTGCGGCCGATCGGCTCCAGCAGGATCGCTTGGGGCTCCACGCCGATCTGGCGCAATTGCTCGGCCACGATGAAGCGGTGGTCTTCATTGCAGATCAGCAGAGGTGCGCTGAGGCCCGGCAAGCTCTTCAGGCGCTGCTGGGTTTGCTGCAGCAGGGTGTCTTCTCCCGTGCCTGCCAGGGGCCAATACTGCTTGGGGTAACTAGCTCGCGACAGGGGCCACAGCCTCGTGCCGGTGCCGCCGCATAAAATCACTGGAACGAGAGCACGGCTCGGAGTTGTAGAAGTGTCCGCCATGGGCCGGCCCGCCTAAGTGGCCCTATTCAAGGCCACTTCCAGATATTCAGCCAATAGCTGCAGCCGAATAGTCGCTTAGAGCTCCAGCAACCCGGGGGGCGGGGTGATGCCGATCCAGCCCTCATCCAAATGTACTTCCGGCACGATCGCAGTCACGAAGGGGATCAGCAGTCGCCGCGGGCCATCGGCGGTTTCCTGTTCCACCTCCAGTAGGTCGTTGCCAGCGTGGATCAGATCGCGAACCCGGCCAATTGGTAGTTGATTCTCCAGCAGCCGCACTTCGGTGCCCACTAGGTCGAGCAAGTGAAATTCGCCTTTGGCCAGCTTGGGGCGGTCCGCTAGGGGCACCAGTAACTGATCACCGACCAGGGCTTCGGCTGCTTCCCGGCTGTCGATGGCGGCGAGCCGCACCACAAACAGCTCCTTGCCTGGCAGTTGCCTGCCGCTCAGCAGCTCCACCTGCCGCGGCGCCTCTTCCCGCCGCTGCAACCAGCGCCGGCCTGCCCGGGTGAAGCGCTCCGGGAAATCGCTCATGGGCAGGATCCTCAGCTCGCCCTGCAGCCCTTGGGCTGACACCACCTTGCCAACCACGAGCAGATCTTCGGGGGCAGGAGTGGGGTTTTGGCTGCTGCTGGTTTGATCGGCCATGGCCAGCTACTTCCCGCGTCCCCCGATAATGGACCTATGCCTCGCCTAAACCATGGCTGATATGCCGATCCTGCCGGGCTCCACCGTGGTGGTGCGCGACGACCGTTCGATTTACAACGGCTACCGGGGCTTTGTGCAGCGGATCAGCGGCAAGCAGGCTGCCGTGCTGTTCGAGGGCGGCAACTGGGACAAGCTCGTGACCATGCCGCTCAAGACTCTCGAGCAGGCCTGATCACAGCGAGGGCGGCCCTGGCGGCCTCCTGTTCGGCGCTGCGCCTTGAGGGCCCCCAGCCTGCATAGATTTCCTGGCCCACAATCGCCACGCTGCATTGGAACCGGCGTGGGTCGGCGTGGATTTGGCTGCGCTCCTGGCAGTCGTAGTGCGGCAGGCCCAGCCCGGCTGCTTGGGACCACTCTTGCAGGGCCGACTTCCAGTTGTGGCGGTCTGGATCGGCCAGTAATTCGCTGCTGCTGCGCTGCCAGTGAGGGGTGAGCCAGCGGTGCACCGGCTCCAGTCCGCCCTGGCCGGCGCCCCAGGCTTCATAGAGGCCACCCAGCAGGGCTTCACAACATTCTGCCCGCACAGTGGCCCGTCCGGCCTGGTCGCCGCTGGCCATCGGGCCTAGGTGCAGCACGGATTCGATCTTGCAGTGCTCGCCCAGTTCGGCCAGCCAGCGGTCGCTCACCAATTGGGCTCGCAGGGCCGAGCAGCGCCCAACGCTCAGGCTTGGGTATTGCCGTTGCAGAAACTCGGCTGCGGCCAGGCGCAGCACGGCATCGCCCAGGAATTCCAGGCGCTCGTGGTTGCGGGCCAGGCCCGCTGAGGTATGGCTGAGGGCCTCCTCGATGGGTGCAAGGTCGCGGTCGCCAACCTTCAGGCCCAGAGAGCGCAGGAAGGCAACCAGCTGCTGGTGGCGTTCGGGCCGCATGGGCTGGCGGGGAAAAGGGGGTGAAAGCAGGACGTAAGCCGGGTTCTGTTCTCCCACTAGCGAGCCGGTGGGGGGTGATCATCTGTCTGGGACCGCCGTTGCCGGCGGCCTCGAGCGGCGCACTTGAATCGGGACGGGAATCATGGCCAACCGTTGTCCCTGGGCCTTGCTCCCGGCCGGGGTTTACCTAGCCAGCACCTCTCGATGCTGCTGGTGCGCTCTTACCGCACCCTTGCACCCTTACCTGTGCGGGGGGCGAGCCCCTTGCCATCGGCGGTGTGTTTCTGTGGCACTGTCCTCACGGTCACCCGCACTGGGCGTTACCCAGCAAGCCTGGCCATTGGGGAGCCCGGACTTTCCTCAACCAGGCGCCTCAGCCACCTCCTTGGAGGTGGCTGAGGCGCTGATCGCGATCACCTCGCCTGCTTTCGCATTCCATAATGCCGGCGTATGGGGCTGTAGCTCAGCCGGATAGAGCGACGGTTTCCTAAACCGTAGGTCGTGGGTTCGAGTCCCGCCAGCCCCGTTGTTACCTGGAAGCATCTGCAAGCAACTCCTTCAATGGCATGGCTTTAATGGCACTGAGTAGCGAGCACTACCAGTGGTGGCCTACGTATTTGGAGCATCGGGGCTAGCGTGGCTTTAGTCGTCTGACCGCGATGACCCAGCTTCACGATCTGCGTTTGCGTCTGCTGGTGCAGCAGGAGAGCGAACGCATCGCCGATGGCCAGCCTGATGAGCTCGACCTCTCGGTAGTGCAGGCCCGCTGTCTCTGCTGGCTGGCCCTGCTAGCCGAGGCCCACGAAGAGCAGGCGACCGATGCCGAGCGGAGCGGCGACACTGAGCAGGCCATGGGTTGGTTTGCTGACTCGATGCGGCTGCGCGACGTGATCAACGTGGTGACCTCGATCGAGATCCCCCTGCCGGCTGCCAGTGGTGAGGTCGACGAATTTGGCGATGATTGCTGCGACCAGGGCCCCCTGGCGGTGTGAGTGCCATGATGGGGATTGCCAACCCAAGGGAGTGCGGTGCCCGAAGAGCCCTGCCAATGCCCTGATTGCCAGCGGTTTTATCGGGAACATGACCGATTGATCCGCGAAAATCCCACCCTGCGTCAGCAGCAGGAGCTCAATTGGGCTGCGCTGCAATCGTTTCGCACCCTGGCTGGCCGGGTGATGGAAGAGTTGCAGAAGCAGCAGGAAGCGGCTGAAGCTGCCGCCAATGAGGCCCCCGCCGGCCAAGTAGCAGGGTCAGGAGCTGTTGAGGATCAGGGCGCTGAGCCCGATGCTGTCCAGCAGGCCATGGCCGATCTGGAGAACATCAACGCCCATCTGTTCTCCATAGAAGCGCTGATGGAACGCATCTTTGACGTGCGGGTGCCCGACGAGGTGGAGCAAAAGTTTCGGGAGGTGGCAGGTGAGCTGGCTCCCGATCCGCTTAATGCCGATCGCTTGCGGCTAAATCGGCTACTTCACCAAACCCCAGACTTGCCCGGTTAATCGAGCTCGCAGGTGATCGTGACCGGGAAGCTTTCAGCTTTCCAGATCCGCTCTGCGTAGTCGCGGATTGAGCGATCTGAAGAGAAGAAGCCGCTACGGGCTGAATTCAGCAACGACATGCGGTTCCAACGGCCCCTGTCGGCCCAGGCCCGATCCACTTCGGTTTGGGCACGCAGATAGTCGTTGAAGTCGGCCAGCACAAAGAAGGCATCCCTGCCGGTGAGGTTCTGCAGTAGCGGCCGGAAAAGGTCGCCATCGCCGTTACTGAAGTGACCCTGCTCCACCAATCGCAGGATCTCGGCCAGTTCAGGCATGCTGCCGATCAGCTCCCAGGGTCGATAGCCCGACTGGTGCAGCTCGGAGATCTCCTCGGCGGTTTTACCGAACAGGAAGAAGTTCTCCGCACCTACCTGTTCGCGGATTTCTACGTTGGCGCCATCGAGAGTACCGATGGTCAGCGCTCCGTTCATGGCGAACTTCATGTTGCCGGTGCCGGAAGCTTCCTTACCAGCAGTGGAGATCTGCTCAGATAGATCGGAGGCGGGGTAAACCCGCTCACCCAACTTGACGTTGTAGTCGGCCAAGAAGATCACCCGCAGCCGGCCCTCCATGTCGGGGTCGGAGTTGATCTTTTCGGCGATGCCGTTGATGAAACGAATAATAAGTTTGGCCATGTAGTAGCCCGGTGCAGCCTTGCCGCCGAAGATCACCGTTCGCGGCGCCATACCCTCAGCCAGACCGTTCTTTATGCGCAGATACTGGGCGATCACCTGCAGGGCATTTAGGTGCTGGCGCTTGTATTCGTGGATCCGCTTCACCTGCACGTCGAACAGGGAGGTGGGATCGACCAGGACTCCAGAGTGGCTATGGATATAACGGCTCAGCTGCCCCTTCACCCCGAACTTGGTGGCTTCCCAGCGCTCAAGAAAGCTGCTGTCGTTAACGAACTGCTCCAAGCGGCGCAGCTCATCGAGATCGTTAATCCAGCCGGTGCCGATCGACTCGTTCAGCAGGGCTGAGAGTTGGGGGTTGGCCAGGGCCACCCAGCGCCGGGGTGTGACACCGTTGGTGACATTGGTGAATTTCTCGGGCCATAGGGCCGCAAATTCCGGAAAGAGCTCGGTTTTGACCAGTTCGCTGTGCAGGGCTGCTACGCCGTTGACGTGGTGGGAAGCAACGGTGGCCAGATTGGCCATGCGGACGGCCTTGCTGCCCTCCTCATCGATGATTGATACCTTGGCCAGGATCTGCTCGTTGCCAGGATATTTCAAGCGCACCTCTTGCAAGAAGCGGCGGTTGATCTCGTAGATCAGCTCCAGGTGGCGGGGCAACAGGGAGCCAAATAGCCCCAAGCCCCACTTTTCCAGGGCCTCCGGTAGCAGGGTGTGATTGGTGTAAGAAAGTGAGCTACTGGTGATGTTCCAGGCAACCTCCCAGTCCAGGTGCTTGTCATCGAGCAGCAGGCGCATCAACTCAGCTACGGCGATGGCCGGGTGAGTGTCGTTGAGCTGTACCGCCCAGTGATCGGGGAAATCCGTGATCGGGATGCCGCGGGCATCGAGGTTGCGGATCATGTCCTGGAGGGAGCAGCTCACGAAGAAGTGCTGCTGTTTCAGGCGCAGGCGCCGACCCTCATCGGTGCCGTCGTTGGGATAGAGCACCTTGGAGAGGGTCTCGGAGCCCACCTTCTCTTCTACGGCGCCGTAGTAGTCGCCGCTGTTGAAGGCGTAGAAGTCGAACGATTCGGCGGCATCGGCTCGCCACAATCGCAGCCGGTCGCAGGTGTTGACCCGGTAGCCCAGCACCGGCACGTCGTGGGGAACGCCAATGGCGTGCTCGGCCGGAATCCAGCGCACCCGGTAGGTGCCGTGCTCATCGCGGTAGCTCTCAGTGTGGCCGCCGAAGCCCACGAAGCAGGCTTGATCGGGGTGGGGTAGCTCCCAGGGCCAGCCGCTTTTGAGCCACTTATCGGTGATCTCCACCTGCCAGCCATCGCGAATCAGCTGGTCAAAAATGCCGAATTCATAGCGAATGCCGTAGCCGGTGGCTGGGATTTCCAGCGAGGCCAGCGATTCCAGGAAGCAGGCCGCCAGCCGACCCAGGCCTCCGTTGCCAAGGCCAGGCTCCTCTTCGACGTCGAGGATGTCGTTGATGTCGTTGATGCCGAAACGGCGCAGGGCCTCGGCCGCTTCCTGCTGGATGCCCAACATCAACAGGTTGTTGCCCAGTTGGGGCCCAATCAGAAATTCAGCGGAAAGGTAGGCGACCACCCGGGTTGGGGTGGCACTGAGCGCCTCAATGCCAGCCAGGTATCTGGTCATCAGCCGGTCGCGCACCGCATAGCTGAGGGCCATGTAGAGGTCGTGGCGGCTGGCCGTGGGGGCGAGCTTGCCGAGCGTGTAAAAGAGGTGCTTGGTCATGCCGTCGAAAACGTCGTCGGCGTTCAGGCCACTGCGATCCGGATCGGCGTAGCACCCCGGTGTGGGCAGGCGCAGGTTGCTGGGTTGAAGGTCGCTCATTTGAGGCATCCTCCCGCATGGGCTGCGGCGGCCGGTGGATTCCATCGCCAGTTGGTGACATCCTCCGCATCCATGCCGTGCTCATGGGCGTGGGCCCGGTTGGCCAAGATCGCCTCCTTCATGCGCTCTTTGACGTGGGCGGCGCGGGAGCCAAGACCCGCAACCCGGTCAATCACATCAATAACCAAGTTGAAACGGTCGATCTGATTGTTCATTGCCAGCTCTAGGGGGGTATTGATGTTTCCTTTCTCTTTGTATCCGCGCACGTGGAAGTTGGTGTGGTTGGTGCGGTGGTAAGTGAGTCGGTGGATTAGCCATGGGTAGCCGTGAAAATTGAAGATAACCGGCCGGTTTGTGGTGAACAGACTGTCAAAGTCCCGATCACTGAGGCCGTGGGGGTGTTCGCCCGGAGTGGTGAGAGCAAATAGCTTCACCACATTGAGCACTCGGATTTTGAGGCTCGGGATTTCACGCCGCAGAATTTCAACTGCGGCCAGGGTTTCCTTGGTGGGGATGTCTCCAGCGCAGGCCATCACCACATCAGGCTCGTCGAAGTCGGTGCCGCAGTCGTCGTTGCAGGCCCAGCTCCACAGGCCGATGCCCTTTGCTACGTGGGCCCGGGCCTGCTCAATTGTTAGATATTGCAGGTGTTTCTGCTTGTCAGAAACGATGATGTTGCACACGTTTGTCTCCTGCAGCGCCTGTTCAGCTACCGCCAGCAGGCTGTTGGCATCTGCCGGTAGATAGACGCGCACCACCTCGCCGCTCTTGTTGCCGGCCAGGTCGATGAAGCCAGGATCCTGGTGAGTGAAGCCGTTGTGGTCTTGGCGCCACACGGTGCTGGAGATCAGACAGTTCCACGGGGAGATTGGCGCCCGCCAGGGGGCGTGGTGAATGCAAGATTCCAGCCACTTGGCGTGCTGGTTGAACATCGAAGCAATCACATGGGCGAAGGCCTCGTAGGTGTGGAAAAAGCCGTGGCGGCCGGTGAGTAGGTAGCCCTCCATCATCCCTACCAAGGTGTGTTCGCTCAACATCTCGACAACGCGGCCGCTGCGAGAGAGCTCGCCGCCGTTGAGGTCTTCCGGCAGAAATTCCTCCATCCACACCTTTTTACTGACCTCATAGATGGCTTGCAGCCGGTTGGAGGCGGTTTCATCCGGTCCGAACACCCGCACGGAATCGGGGTTGAGGGCGATGGCATCGCGCAGCAGCTCTCCAAGGGGAGCTGTGTTTTCGGCCTCGTGTTGGCCCGGCTGCTCGACGGGCACGGCGTAGTCAGTGACCGGTGGCAGGTGCAGGCGCCGGCGCAGCAGCCCACCATTGGCATGGGGATTGGAGCCCATGCGGCGCTGGCCGCTGGGCGAGAGGGACCGCAGCTCGGCGTTCAGGGTGCCCTGCCCATCGAAGAGTTCGCCGGGGCGGTAGCTATGCAGCCAGGCCTCGAGTCGCTCTAGCTGGGCTGGGTCCCTCTTGGGATCGGTTAGGGGCACCTGGTGACTGCGCCAGAAGCCTTCCAGCTTTTTGCCATTCAGCTCCGCCGGCCCTGTCCAGCCCTTAGGCGATCGCAAAACAATCATTGGCCAGCGGGGCCGGCTGACGTTGCTGGGATCGCCACTGCGGCGGGCTTCCGCCTGCACCTCCTGAATGCGGTTTATGGCGCTATCCATGGCGGCTGCCATGGCTTGGTGCATCGCCATCGGCTCGCTGCCTTCCACAAACAGGGGCTCCCAGCCGTAGCCCCGCATCAAGCTGGCGAGCTCCTCCCTGGGAATGCGGGCCAGCAGGGTGGGGTTGGCGATTTTGTAGCCGTTCAGGTGCAACACCGGCAGTACGGCGCCGTCGGATGCGGGGTTGAGAAACTTGTTGATGTGCCAGCTGGTCGCCAAGGGCCCGGTTTCCGCCTCGCCATCGCCGACGCAGGCCAGGGCGATCAGGCTGGGGTTGTCGAACACCGCCCCGCAGGCGTGGGAGAGCACGTAGCCGAGCTCGCCGCCCTCGTGGATCGAGCCAGGGGTTTCGGGTGTGCAGTGGCTGCCGATGTGGCCAGGGAAGGAAAACTGTTTGAGAAAGCGCTGCATGCCGGCAGCATCTGTTGACTTGTCTGGATAGGTTTCGCTGTAGGAGCCATCCAGGTAGATAGGTGCCAGCACCCCCGGGGCGCCATGGCCCGGACCAGACAGATAGATCATGTTGAGGTCGTGGGACCGGATCACCCGATTGGCATGGGCCCAGATGAAGGATTGGCCCGGGCTCGAGCCCCAGTGCCCCAGCAGCCGGCTTTTGATGTGAGCGGGCTGCAGCGGTTCGGCCAGCAGGGGATTGTCCTGCAGGTAGATCATCCCCACCGCTAAATAGTTGGCGGCCCGCCACCAGGCATCAAGACGCTGCAATTGCTCTGACATAGCCCGCGTCACCAACTGAATATTCAAACCGTAGCGATGGTTGCTAAAGCCCAAACCTCCGCCCTAATAGAGATGTGGGACCGAACACGTTGGGAGGGGTGGCTTTAAGGTCGCGCCTTCAACTACTGAGCACCCACCGTTTCATGCTTCTGCCAGCGCTTTTGCTTGAAATCGGCAGTCACCAAGCCGAAGTTGCTGAAACCCTTATTTCGGTGGGCGAATTTTTGGTGATCTTTGTGGCGGCCAGGCTGCTGGCAGAGCTGATGGTGCGGGTGCAGCTGCCCACAATTTTGGGGGAGCTGGTAGCAGGTGTTCTGATAGGCATCTCTGGTTTGCATTTGATTGTGCCGCCCGAAACCCAGGTCCAACTCAGTAGTTGGGGCTTGGGCTTGCTTAGCTCTCTGGCGGATCTTTCACCGGAAAAGGTGCAGGAGATCTACGCCGAGACCTTTCCGAATCTGCAGGCGGTTTCCCAGATCGGCCTGTTTGCCCTGTTGTTCCTTACCGGTCTGGAAAGTGAGCTCGATGAGCTGGTAGCGGTGGGTGCCCAAGCCACCACCGTTGCCGTAACTGGGGTGGTGCTTCCCTTTGTCCTAGGTACTGCGGGCCTTTATTACATCTTCCATGTGCCCCTGATTCCGGCGATCTTCGCCGGTGCGGCGATGACGGCCACCAGCATCGGCATCACCGCCAGCGTGTTTGGTGAGTTGAAATTTCTGCGCACCCGCGAGGGTCAGACGGTGATCGGTGCGGCCGTACTCGATGACATCCTCGGCATCGTGATCCTTGCCGTGGTGGTGAGCCTGGCTGGCGGCGAGGGCTTCAGCCCTGGCCCGATCCTGAAGTTGGTTGCGGCGGCAGGAGTGTTTGTGGCCGCAGCCCTGTTCCTGAGCCGCACGGCCGCTCCCGGCTTTGACTGGCTGCTCGACCAGCTCAAGGCCCCTGGCGAAGTGGTGGTGGCGGCCTTCGTGGTGTTGTCGCTCTGCTGCTTTGTGGCCCAGGCGATCGGCCTGGAAGCGGCTCTTGGCGCTTTCGCTGCGGGCTTGATTCTCAGCTCTTCTAAGCACACCCATGCGATACAGGACACCGTTAAGCCCCTAGTTGCCCTGTTTGCCACGATCTTCTTCGTGCTGATTGGCACAGGCATGGATCTCTCGGTGCTCAACCCGATGAACCCCGAAAACCGGGAGGGTCTGATCGTGGCGGCCTTCCTGCTCACTGTGGCGATTGTGGGCAAGGTGGCAACCGGCTGGAGCTACATCAGCAAGGAGAAAACCAACCGGTTGGTGGTGGGTTTGGGGATGATGCCCCGCGGCGAGGTTGGTTTGATTTTTCTTGGCCTGGGTACCCAGGCTGGCCTGCTGACCAAGCCGCTGGAGGCCGCAATCTTGCTGATGGTGATCGGCACCACCTTCCTGGCGCCGATCCTGCTCAGACTGGTGCTGGGTGGCAGCGCTGGAGGTCCGGATCTTGATCCACTTGCCGAAATTCCAACCTGAGCGCTGGGGTCTGAGTTGGGCGGGCTGGCTAGACAACCGCCACGGTGAGTGGTGGCTGCTGGCCCAGCTGGCCCTGATTGCTGCCCACCTGCTGCCGCCCTGGCCTGCCCCCGGCGCCTGGGGCTACGCCTGGCCCCTGCCCCTGGCTTTGGCCGGCGCCGTTTTGCTACTGCTGGGCCTGGTGTTGGCGGCTCAGGCGTTCTGGGGGCTGGGCTCCAGCCTTACGCCCCTGCCTGATCCGATTCCTGGCGCCCCATTGGTGACAAGCGGCGCCTACGGCCGTTGCCGTCACCCCCTCTATCAAGCGGTGCTGCTTTGTTCGCTGGGGGTGAGCTTGGCCCTGGGCAGCCTGTTGCATCTGGCCTTGCTGCTGGCCCTGGTGGCCGTGCTGGGCGGTAAGGCGCGCCGCGAGGAGCGGGCCCTTGAGCTTGTCCACCCCGATTACGCCACCTACCGGGCCCGCACACCAGCAATCATTCCCCGTCTTCCCTGGCTCGACTGGCGAGCGCTGTGAACAGCCCCCAGCCGGCAGCGATCAGGCCGAGGCTGCTGGCCCAGTCGGGGCCCAGGGCCCAGCTCAGGCCCAGGTCGGCCAGCACCCCGATGGCCAGGGCCAGCAGCAGGCTGCTAATAACCAACACCACCTGCTGAACAGCGCTCGGCAGGGAGCCCGCGGCCAGGGCTTCCTCTAGGCGCCCCAGGGGGCCGCTCAAAGGGAGGTAGAGGGCCAGGGCCCACAGGGCAATCCCCGGCAGGAAGGGGCTCCAGTCAGGGCTGGTGAGGGGCAATGGCGCGCCGCAGATCTCCCTAGCATCAACCACCCTGGACAAATCAAGGTGGCTTCCTTGTCTGTACCCCAGCCCTGGAGCTACGCCGGCCATCCAGTGCACGCCATCGCAGCGGCGCCAGCTGAGCCCGAGGGTCCCGCGATCCTGCTGGTGCATGGCTTTGGTGCTTCCACGGACCACTGGCGCCACAACATTCCCGTGCTGGCCCAGCGCCATGAGGTGCACGCCATCGACCTGCTGGGTTTCGGTCGCAGCGCCAAGCCGGCCGAACTTGCCTACGGCGGCCCCCTCTGGCGCGACCAGCTGACCGCATACGTGCACGAGCGCATCGGCCGACCGACGGTGCTGGCGGGCAATTCCCTTGGCGGTTTTTCAGCCCTGGCGGCTGGCGCTGCCCTAGGGGACAAGGCGGCCGGGGTGGTGCTGCTGAATGCGGCAGGGCCGTTCAGCGATGAGCAGGCGCCGCCTAAGGGCTGGGGAGCGATCACCCGCCAGACCATTGCGGGAGCCCTGCTCAAAAGTCCGGTTCTGCAGCGGTTGTTGTTTGAAAATTTGCGCCGGCCGACCACGATTCGCCGCACCCTCAACCAGGTGTATGTCGACAAGACCAACGTCGATGAGGCCTTGGTGGAGGCGATCCGGCGGCCATCGCTGGATCCGGGTGCCTTCGGTGTTTTTCGCACCGTGTTTGATATCCCCCGCGGCCAGCCCCTCGATGAGTTGTTTGTCCAGCTGACATGCCCGTTGCTGTTGCTTTGGGGTATCCGCGACCCCTGGATCAATGCCGTGGGCCGGCGGGCTGCCTTCCAGCGCCATGCTCCTGCGGGCACCAGGGAAGTGGTGCTCGAGGCGGGTCACTGTCCCCACGACGAGGTGCCAGATCAGGTGAATGCTGCCCTGCTCGACTGGATCGCCGGCCTCAGCTCCGGGGCGGCTCCACTCCCGGCAGATTCACTCCAGGCAGACGACCGCGCGACAGTTGCTGCTTCGGGTCAAACTGCCGCTTGATCGCTTCGATCAGGGGCCGTGATGGGGCATCTAGCCAGGCCGGCAGTTGGCTGCTGGCGGGCTGGCGCAACACCGTCAGGTAGCCGCCACCCTGCTGGCAATGGCGCCTGAGCGCCTCCACCTTGTAGGTCGGCAGGGCTGAGGCAGTTGCCCAGGCCAGGCCGATGCCACTGCCAGCCCCCAGGACCACCGGCAAGCCGGCCAGGGCTGGATCGGCGAGCAGGGCCGTCGCCAGGCTGGGGCGCACCGCCAGCCGCAGCAACCAGTCGCTGGACCCAGTTTCAGGCCCTTGGCTTTGGCCTACCAGGCTTGCGAGTTCGGCGGGTTCAAGAGTTTGGGCCGTAATTGCCAAGGGAGCAGCCTTGGCGGCGATGCAGCCGATCTGCTCATTGAGAGTGAGGGCGTTGATGCTGGCCAGGCTGATCAGCAGCCCGGTGTTGTCTTCTTGGCGGGCAGAGGGGCGCCACCAGTCGATCCGCTCCGGGCTGAGGCTTGAGCCCAGCAGCCAGGAGGCCAGGGGTCCGAGGGCTTCGAGCGGCCCCTCCAGTTTAAGGCCGCGCCGCTGGGGTGGCTCCGGCATAGTGCGCAGCGTGAGGCTGCTGATCAGGCCTAAGGACCCCCAGCTGCCCGCCATCAAGCGCATCAGGTCGTAGCCGGCCACGTTTTTCACCACCTTGCCCCCGGCCCGGGCGCGGGTGCCGTCGCTGCGGATCAATTCCAGGCCAATGATCTGGTCGCGCACGCCCAGATAGCGCTGGCGCAGCCCGCCGGCCAGGCCCCTGGCCACCAGGCCGCCCAGGCTGCCGCTGGCTTGGCCGCCCAGGTCACTGCCCCAGGGCCAGTCAACGGCTAGCCATTGCCTGTGGTGGGCTAGTTCGGCTTGCAATTCGACCAGGGGCGTACCAGCTAGGGCCGTCACAGTGAAATCGCCAGGGCTGTGCTCAACGATGCCGCTCAGCCGCCTACAGCTCACGGTGGCGCTGGCGCCCATAACTGGCGGCCCCCAGTTGAGTCGGCTGCCCAGGCCGGCGGGTTGCCAGGGCGCAGCCTGCTGGTGCAGCTCGCGCACCAGCTCCTGCAGCTCCCAGGGCTCCGGAGTCATCACGGCACGATGGTGCCATGGCCGCCTCCTCCAAAGTCATCGTCATCGACGATGACCCCACCGGCTCCCAGACGGTGCACAGCTGCCCGCTGCTGCTGCGTTGGGATGCCGCCACCTTGGCGGCGGGGCTGCGGCACCCTTCGCCGCTGCTGTTTCTGCTGGCAAACACCCGGGCCCTGGCGCCGGCAGCGGCCGCGGAGCGGGTGCGCCAGATCTGCCGGGCCCTGGCCGCGGCCCTGCCCTTGGCAGGCATTGAGCGTTGGTGGCTGGTGAGTCGTGGCGACTCCACCCTGCGGGGTCACTTTCCTTTGGAGGTGGAGGTGATCGCGGCCGAGCTCGGCCCCTTTGCCGCCACTTTGTTGATCCCGGCCTTTTTTGAGGGGGGCCGCACCACCGTGGAGGGGGTGCATCTCCTGCACGGCCAGCCCGTGCACGAAACCGCCTTCGCCCGCGACCGCCTGTTTGGCTACGCCAGCAGCGATCTACCGGTTTGGGTGGAGGAAAAAAGTGGGGGCCGTATCGCTGCTCACCAGGTCCAGCGTCTGACGGGCGCCGAGTTGGATGAGGCCGTAAGCGAAGGCGGCCAGGCCCTGGCGGAGCGACTGGCGGCCCTAGACGGCGGGCCCGTGGTAGCCGTTGACGGGGAGCGACCTGAGCAACTGGCCGCCCTGGCCCAGGTGGTGCGCCAGGCCTGGCCCCGGGCGCTGCTTTCCCAGTCGGCGGCCAGTTGGATCCAGGCCTTAGCGGCTTTGCCGCCCCAGCCCCTGGCTGGAGCTGCCCTGGCCCGGTTGCGCCGCCCCAAGCCAGGGCTGGTGCTGGTGGGCTCCCACGTGCCCTTGGCTGATGCCCAGCTCACCCAGCTGCTGACGGAGCCCCGCTGCGTGGGGCTGGAGCTGCCCGTCGCCAAGTTGGCGCGGCTGCTGGAAGGCCCCCTGCCGGAGCCCCTGCTGGCTTCCCTGGAGGCCGACTGGCTGGTTCAGTTGCGGCGGGTGCTGGCCCAGGGGCAAACGCCTGTGCTGTACACCAGCCGGGGTGAGCTCCAGTGCGGATCAGTGGCGCTGCGCCGCCGCTTAGGCGACGCTCTGGCGGCGCTGATGGCCCGGCTGGCTGCTGCCCTGGCGCCCCAGCTTGGTTACCTGATCAGCAAGGGGGGCATCACCACCCACACCCTGCTGGCCGATGGTCTGGCTCTGGCGGCGGTGGAATTGCAAGGCCAGCTGCTGCCGGGGCTTTCCTTGGTGCTGGCTGATCTGCCAGAGCCACTGCCGGTGCTCACCTTCCCTGGCAACCTCGGTGATGGGGACACGCTGCGGCTGGCCTGGCGCTGGATGGAAGGCTTGGAAAGCGCGGATTAACTCGTCTCCTCTGCTAAGGGTCCTCGCTTCGCCAACAGGCAGACGCCCTAGCCCATGGAAACCAGGGCTAGGGCGGCAAGGCTGCCTAGCTAGTCGTTTATCTTGAAGTGGTGTGCTAACGCGCAGCTCCGATGCCGTTGCGACCCTAAAGCCTGCGGGCGGGGCGGTTTCCGGAGCGTCCCAAGGCCGGGTCGAGGGCTGCTGTGGCTTCTACGCAGGTGAGCAGGGTCTCGGCGGCGTAGTCGCGGTTGAACTGGCCTAGCTCCAGGCCCAGTTCGAGTGCTTCCAGCCGGGCCTTGGCTGTCTGGCAGCGATTCACCTTCTCTTCCAGCCGGCTCGACTGCAGCAGTTGGCCGCTGGCAGACGCCAGAGCGGAGAGCAGGG